>NZ_JAAGPB010000460.1:0-6818 GCF_017104585.1 Burkholderia sp. Ac-20392 | reverse complement strand
CAGCGCGGCAATGCCCGCGTCGAGCGACGACGCGCGCCAGAACGCGGCGAGCGCGCGCGGCCCCTGCCGCTTCGCGCGGACCAGGAGCCAGGCTTTCATGAGGAGGAAGCACCAGCTGGCGACGGACATCGCCAGCAGCACATAGGCGACGGCATGCGTGATCGCATCGCCGCTTTCGAGGTAGTGGACAACGCCGGTGGGTATCGCCATCGGAGTTTCCCCGTGGTGTCAGCGCAGGCCGAGCACGTCCTGCATGTCGAACAGGCCGGCGCCGCGCGCCGACAGGAAGTGGACCGCGCGCAGCGCGCCTTGCGCGTACGACACGCGGCTCGACGACTTGTGCGTGATCTCGATGCGCTCGCCGATCCCGGCGAACAGCACGGTGTGATCGCCGACGATGTCGCCGCCGCGCACCGCGGCGAAGCCGATCGACGACGGATCGCGCTCGCCCGTCACGCCGTGGCGGCCGTACACCGCGCAATCGTCGAGCGAGCGCCCGAGCGCGCCGGCGACGGCTTCACCCATCATCAGCGCGGTGCCCGACGGCGCGTCGACCTTGTGACGGTGATGCGCCTCGATGATCTCGATGTCGTAGCCATGCGAGAAATGCTTCGCCGCGAATTCGAGCAGCTTCAGCGTGACGTTCACGCCGACGCTCATGTTCGCCGCGAACACGATGCCGATCTTGCCCGCCGCGGCCTGCAGCTCGGCCTTCTGCTCGGCGGTAAAGCCGGTCGTGCCGATCACGAGCTTCACGTCGTGGCGCAGTGCGGCCTCGATATGAGCCATCGTGCCTTCCGGACGCGTGAAATCGATCAGGGTGTCTGCCTGAGCGAACACGGCGTCGAGGTCGGCGGTCAGCTTGACCCCGGTTTCCTTGCCGAGGAACGCGCCGGCGTCCTGGCCGAGGAACGGCGAATCGGCGCGGTCGAGCGCGCCGACGAGCTGCGCGTCGGCATCGTTGAGAACGGCTTCGATCAGCATCCGGCCCATTCGGCCCGATGCACCGGCAATCGCAATCTTCATGGCTTTCTACACGACAGGTCTAAAGACGGGCGGCGCCTGCCGCCCGGTTTCCGCACGCGGACTTACTGCGCCGGCGCGGTGATCGGCTGGTTCTGCAGCGTGTCCGAGCCTTGCGGGCCGACCGGCGGCGATGCCTCGTTCGACACGTTCGGCTGCGGCGGGCGATGGAACTGGAACTGCGGCTGGATCGCGGGTGCAGCACCCGGCGGCTGGCCGCCCGGCACCGGCGCGCCGGCCGCTGCCTGCGCGGACGGCGTGAAACGACGCCCGGCCGAACCCTGCCCGGATACCTGGTTGGTCGCGCGGTTCGCCGCGCGGGCGGCCTGCGCGTTCGCATCCTGGTCGACCACCGCACCGGACGCCGGCACGGCGGACGGGCTGGTGACAGCCTCCGGCGCCGGCGCGCTCGCCGCCGCTTGCGCGGCGCTCGCGGCTGCCGCTGCCTCGGCGGCCTTCTTCGCCGCTGCGGCCGCCTTCGCCTTCTTGCCGCCGCGGTCGCCGTCGATGTCGGCCAGCAGGTCGAGTTCCGAAGGCAGGTTGTCCGCCCCCGTCCAGCCCGCCAGGCGATCGCCCGAGAACGTCACGACGAGATCGCGCTGCTGGACGACTGCCGTCGAGCCGCGCTTGAAGTAGAAGAGGTAATCCCAGCGGTCGGCGTGGAACATGTCGGCCAGCAACGGGGTGCCGAGCAGCGCGCGCACCTGCTCGCGCGACATGCCGACCTGCAGTTGCGAGGCCTTCTCCTGCGACACGAAGTTGCCTTGCACGACGGTAATCCGGTAGGGGGTGATGCTCTGCGCGATGCGCTGCGTCACGCTGTCGTACGACGAACAACCAGCCAGCGCGGCAACGGCGGCGGCAGCGATGATGACACTCCGCATGCGGCTCCTCTGAAAGTGCGAAAGAGATTCTGGAATCATTTCCCTCACCGTGCAGGCCCGTGTGCAGGCCGCGCGTGTTTCTGGAACGGCGAAAAGCCGGTAACATTGAAGCCCTGCATTGTACTCTAGGGATGCCTAGCCATGACCAATCCGACGGATCTCAAGAATATCGGGCTAAAGGCCACCCTACCGCGCCTCAAGATTCTCGAGATCTTCCAGCAAAGCCCGGTGCGCCATCTGACGGCAGAAGACGTCTACCGGAACCTGCTCAACGAGCAGCTCGACATCGGGCTGGCCACCGTCTACCGCGTGCTGACACAGTTCGAGCAGGCCGGCCTGCTCACGCGCAGCAACTTCGAATCCGGCAAGGCCGTGTTCGAACTGAACGAAGGCTCGCACCACGATCACCTCGTGTGCCTCGATTGCGGCCGTGTCGAGGAATTCTTCGACGCCGAGATCGAAGGCCGCCAGCAGGCGATCGCGAAGGAGCGCGGCTTCCGGCTCCAGGAGCACTCGCTCGCGATGTACGGTTCTTGCACGACCGAGAACTGCCCGCACCGCAAGCACTGATTCACGCGCGCCGCACACGCAGCACGGCCCGGACGGCATCTCGCCGCCCGGGCCGTGTTCTTTTCGGGATAGCGGCGGCGCGCCGCCGCGCGAGTCGCGCGCCCAGGCTTTCGAAAACCCTTCGATTCGCCCTCCCGGGCGACCGTCAGGCAGCCGAAGCCGGGCGTTGCACTTGCATCAGGCCGCGCAGGCCGGCTCGAACTCGAGTGCCCACGCGCGCTCGAGCGGGATCTCGTCGCAGTTCGGCTGCGTGCCGCCGCGATCGACGATCACGAAATCGCTGACCGCGTCGAGCGCGAGCAGCGGATGGTGCCAGACGCCCTTCGCATAGTTCACGCCCTGCCAGCCTTCCGCGAGGAACGCGCGCATCGCGTCGGGCCGGAATTCGCCGGCCGGCGCGACGACGATCGCGTAGCGCGACACGGCCGCGAGCGGGATGAACGCCTGGCTGCCGTGCGGATGGCGCTCCATCAGCGTGACCGCGACCGGCAGCGCGCGCGGCTGCGCGCGGAACACGCTGACGAGCGGGCGGCCGCCGTCCGCGCACACGTCGATCGTCGCGAGATCGTGGAAGCGCTCGGTCGTGCCACCGTTGATCGGAAAATGCCGCGCGCCTTCGAGCGCGATCACGTCGCCGAACGGCGCGAACGCTTCGCGCGTCAGGCGCTCGACGCGCAGGATGTGGGATTCGCTCATGTCGTTGCCCTCGTTCAAGCCGGCTCGCCCCACAGACGCAGGCGCGACACGCCGCCGTCCGGGAAGATGTTGAAACGCACGTGCGTGACGGGGCCGAGCGCGGCGAGCTGGTCGAACGTGTGGACGTGGTCCATCTGCAGCTTCTGCTCGCCGAGCAGTTCGGCCCAGAACATCGCCTGCGTGACGAGCGAATCGTCGGTGCCGCCGGCGACCCGCGCAGCCTGCAGCGAGCAGCGGTCGGGGAAATTGCCCTTGAAGAACGCGGTATCGACCTCGACGCGCCGGATGATGCCCGGCCGCGCGAGCGCGACGATCGCCCAGTCGTTGCCGGGCTCGCGGCGGCGCCGCGTTTCCCAGCCGTCGCCCATGTTCACGCCGCGCCCCGGCATCAGCATCTGCGACGCCGGGCCAAAGTGCTGGTTGTTCGCCGCTACCAGGTAGCCGCCGTTCTCGGTCGCCGCGAGATCGACGAGCTCGCCGGCCGGCACCTGGCGCCAGTCGCGCTGCGGCTGGCCATACACGCGCAGTCGCGCGAGGCCGCCGTCCGGGTACAGGTTCACGCGCAGGTGCGTATAGGGCTGCGCATCGTCCACGCTCACGTAGTGATGCGAATTGCCCTGCAGCGTCGTCGCCAGGACGATCGGGCGCCATTGCGCGTCGTCGGGCGGCGTGTCGCCTTCGGCGACGCACGCGTCGATCGACGCGGCCGGCGGGAAGTTGCCGGTGAAGTGGCTCGTATCGAGGTCGACGCCGTAGATCACGCCCGGCCGCGCGAGCCGCACCACGCAGAAGTCGTGGCCGGTCGTGCGCTTGCGGCGCGTTTCCCAGCCGTCCATCCACTTGCCGTGGTCGTCGTACTTGCCGGGAATGAACACGGCCGGCTCGGGATTCAGCATGCGCTCCTTCGGCGCGAAGAATTCGTCGCTGGCAAAGAGCGCCTGTGCCCCGAGGCGCGGGTCGGCGAGGTTCATGTAGCGCCGCGTAAAGGCCGGCGCATTCGGATCGAGGATGGGGGCTGCCATGTCGTCTCCTGAGGTTCGATGACGTGCCGGCGCATCGAGGCGCCGGCCACATGAATTCGGTTGCGCGGGACGACCAGGGGAAGCCGCCCCGCGCGGGGGTGCCCTCAGAGCGCGTGAGCCTGGTCGCCGGCGACCGGTGCCGCGCGGTCTTCCTCTTCGGCCGGCACGTAGCGCAGCTCGCGGTTCAGCACGCGTTTCGCGCGGGCACGATCGATGTCGTTCTCCCACACCGCGACGACGACCGTCGCGACGCAGTTGCCGATCAGGTTGGTCACCGCGCGGGCGATGCCGACGAACCAGTCGACCGGCAGGATCAGCACGAGGCCGAGCACCGGAATCGCGGGGATCGCCGACAGCGTCGCCGCGAGGATCACGATCGCCGAGCCCGGGATCCCGTGCGCGCCCTTCGACGTGACGAGCGACACGAGCAGCACGACGATCAGGTCATGCGTCGACAGCGGCGTGTTGGTGGCCTGCGCGATGAACAGCACGGCGAGCGTCAGGTAGATCGAGAAGCCGTCGAGGTTGAACGAATAGCCGGTCGGGATCACGAGGCCGACCGTCGAATCCTTGATGCCCATGTATTCGAGCTTGCTCATCACTTGCGGCAGCACCGCGTCCGACGACGCCGTGCCGAGCACGATCGACAGTTCCTCGCGCAGGTAGCGGATCAGCTTGAACACCGAGAAGCCCGCGAGCCGCATCACCGCGCCGAGCACGACCGTGACGAACACGAAGCAGCTCAGGTAGAACACCGCGACCAGATAGCCGAGCTGCTTGAGCGACGCGACGCCGTACTTGCCGGTCGTGAACGCGATCGCGCCGAGCACGCCGAGCGGCGCGAGCTTGATGATGAAGCCGATGATCCGGAAGAACACGTGCGACAGTTCCTCGATCAGCGAGTTGACGCGCTGTGCCTTGTCGCCGAGCAGCGACAGCGCGGAGCCGAACAGCACCGCGAACACGAGGATCTGCAGGATGTCGCCCTTCGCGAACGCGTCGATCGCGGTCTCGGGGATGATCTTCATCAGGTAGCCGGCCGTGTCCTTCAGGCTTTCGGCGTTCTTCGCGTACGACGCGAGCGACGACGCGTCGAGCGAGCGCAGGTCGATGTTCATCCCGACGCCCGGGCGCGTGAGCCACGCGAGGATGAGGCCGATGCCGAGCGCGAGCGTCGTCATGATCTCGAAGTAGATGACGGCCTTCAGGCCGACCCGGCCGACCTTCTTCAGGTCGCCCGCGTTGGCCATCCCGCTGACCACAACGCAGAACACGATCGGCCCGATCACCATCTTGATGAGCTTCAGGAAGCCGTCGCCGAGCGGTCGCAACGACTCGGCGAAATGCGGGAAGAACGCGCCGAGCGCGATCCCTAGGATAAGTGCGACGACTACTCGGCCAAACAGCGAATTGAGGAATTTCGACACGGCGCTCTCCCGATCCAACGGTTGCAGTTTCGTCTGTTCATACTGGTAAGACCAGTGATGTTATGGTGGATAGTAGGAAGCCGATATAGTGGAGTCAAGGACGGACAAAATAGGGATTTCCCGCCCCTGCCCGCCTGGTTTCGATGCACCTGACAGGGGCAGATCGTGGCTTTCCCGTAGGCCGGCCATGCACCGCCTGCGTGCGGATTACAATGCCGGTCAGACCGGCCAAAGTTCACATCATGAAAAACGTTCCGCATACCGTGACCGACGCCGCCATCGCGACGATCCGCGACCGGATCGAGGCAGGCGTGTATCCGGTCGGCAGCCTGCTGCCGGCCCAGCGCCAGCTCTCCGAGGAGCTGGAGATCAGCCGCGCGTCGCTGCGCGAGGCGCTGTCGACGCTCGAGGCGCTCGGGATGCTGCGCATCCGCGCCGGCAAGGGTGTGTACGTCGAAAGCGCGCAGGCCACGGCCGCGCATGCGTGGCGGTTCGCCGAGCAGTCGTCGCCGCCCGACACGTACCAGATGCGCTATGCGCTCGAAGGGTTCGCCGCGCGGATGGCCGCGCACGTCGTCAGCGACGACGACATCGCGTGGTTCGAGGACAACCTCGCCGACCTGCACGTCGCGCTCACCGAAAGCGCGCTCGACGCGGCGTCGCAGCTCGACTTCGATTTCCACATGCGGATCATCCATCTCGCCGGCAACGCGGCGATCGAATCGGTGCTGCGCAGCAGCGCGGACATCATGAAGGAAAGCCAGCGCATGCCGTTCTACCGGCGCGAGCTGCTGCTGTCGACGTGGCAGGAGCACCGCGCGATCGTCGATGCGCTGATCGCGCGCGATGCGGCCGCCGCCGGCATTGCGATCGAAACGCACATCGCGAACGCCGCACAGCGCGCGGGCATCTTCTTCCCGACGCCGCGCACGTAACGCGGGCGGGTGGGCGAGCGGCCCCCCGCCGCGCGCGCCGCCCGGTCGTACCGGTCAACCTCCCGACGGATCCCGATACGCGAGCGCACGCTCGATGAACGCGCGCGCCGCGACGCTGCGGTACGCACCCTTGCGTGTCAGCAGCGCGGCCGTACGCGCAGGCAGCGGCGGATCGATCTCCAGCGCGCACGGGTCGGCGCTCTCGCGCGCGATCGCGTCGGGCAGCACCGTCGCAAGCCGGCCGCACCGCACGAGTTCCAA
>NZ_JAAGPB010000459.1:0-6759 GCF_017104585.1 Burkholderia sp. Ac-20392 | reverse complement strand
GATGACTCCAACATTTCGTGACATGGTCAACCTTGATCGATTCGGGAGAGGTTCGTGACAGCGGCGGCGCCTGCGGAGGCTGCGGCCGCGGGCTTCAGCAAATGCCGGCTTCCGCGAGACGGCGGGCGGCGTTGTACATGTGCGTGCGTGCCGCGTTGCGTGCGGCCATCGGGTCGCGCGCACGGATCGCGTCGGCGATCGCTGCGTGCTCCTCGCGTACCTGGCGCGAAAAGTCCTCGCGCGTTGCTTCGTTGCGCCGCGTAACCTTCACGCCGGCTTCGAGGTACTGGTTCAGGAACTGCAGCGTCTTCAGGAAATACGGGTTGCCGGTGACGGCCGCGATCGTGCGATGGAACGCGACGTCTTCCGCGACGCCGTCGCGCCCTTCGGCCACCGCATCGTCGATCTTGCGCAGCGCCTCGTCGATGTCGGCCATATCGTCATCGGTGTGATTCAACGCCGCTTCGGCCGCGACCTCGGCCTCGATCGCGCGGCGCACCGCGAGCAGGTGCGGCAGCGAGGTGGCCTCGACTGCCTCCGCGTAGTCGATCCGCAGCGGCCGGATCGCGCCGTGCTGGTTCACGTACACACCGCTGCCCTGGCGCGGCTCGACCACGCCCTCGTTCTTCAGCCGCGAGATCGCCTCGCGAATCACGGTGCGGCTCACGCCGAATTCCTGCGCGAGCACGGCCTCCGTCGGCAGCTTGCCGGTGGCGGAGAAACTGCCGACTTCGATCTGCTTGAGCAGTTGCTGCGCGACATGGTCGCTCATCGCACGGGCGGGAATTTTCTCGAACATGGTGCTCTGGTTTGTCAGGTTATGTGGTCATCATACAAATTTGAATGTGTGACAGCATCCGGGATAACCCTCGGTTAACGGCGAGCAACGGCGGTTAAATTGATTGAAACCGGTTCCAAATGAGCCGAAACCGATGCGTTCGAGTGTCGTTTCGCGATCAGCTGGAAAGGGGGCGGGGGCCCGTCGCCGTCAGTCGGCGATGTCCTCGACGGGGTCTGCCGCGATTGCGGCGCCGGCTTCCGCCGCTTCCCCGCCGCGTTCCCGATAAGTCGCCGGCGGCACGCCGAACTGCTTGCGGAACTCGCGCCCGAGGTGCGACGCATCGGCGAACCCGCAGCTCGATGCGATATCGGCCACGGTGCGGTCCGAGCTCGTCAGCAGCCACGCGGCCGTGCGCAGCCGCACCTGCTTCGCGAACGCCTGCGGGCTCTTGCCCGTTTCCGCCTTGAACAGCCGCTCGAGCTGCCGCGTCGACAAATCGAGCTTGCTCGCGAGCTCGTCGAGCGACAGCGCGCGCCCGACATGCTGTTCCATCAGGAGAATCGCGCGCTTGACCTTCGGGTGCGTCGCCGGCTCGAGGCCCGGCGGATGCGGTTGCGGCGCATTGCCTTTCTGCATCTCGCCGACCAGCAGGATGCGCAGCGCCTTCTGCACGGTCGCGTGATCGAAATGGCGCAGCAGGATCGCGGCGGCGACGTCGATCGACGCGCGGCCGCCCGAACAGGTGATGCGGCGCCGGTCGATCACGAACAGCCGGTCGGCGATCAGCAGGTCGGGGTCGGCAGCCGGAAAGCGCTCGATGAAATCCCAGTAGTGGAACCAGCTCACGCAGGTGCGGTAGCCGTCGAGCACGCCGGCACGCATCAGCGTGAACACGCCGGTGCAGATGCCGACGACCGTCGCGCCGCCTGCCGCCGAGCGGCGGATGAAGTCGAGCGTCTCGGGGCCCGCCTGCGGCCCCGAATGCAGCAGCCCGCCCACCACCACCACATAGTCGAACGGCTCGGCGCCGTCGAACGTTTCCCACGGCGTGATCTGGATCCCGCAGCTCGCGCGCACCGGCGCGAGGGTCTCGCCGATCACGCTCCACGCGCAGCGCACGGGTTTGCTGTAGTCGCCGTCGTCCGCCGACAGCCGCAGCATGTCGACGAAGCCCGAGAAGGCCGTCAGCGTGAAGTTCGGCAGCAGCACGATGCCGAAGCGGATACGCCGCGGCGCGGGTTCTGCGAGGGGGGAAGCGGGTACGTCGGTTGTCATCGCGGCCAATCTCTTCACGCCGGGCGGGCGGTCTCACTCAGTCTGTTGATACGGGTGATGCGGGTACGGCAGTCGGGCGGGGCCAGGTGGCGCTGATGTAGCCAGCGTCGCTGATCGGTTCCGGCCCGACTTGTGGTTTTCCGTCGCCAACCATCGCCAAAACGCACTTTCGGGGCTGCCGAAGTGGCGCTTGGCGGCGTTATCCCACGCCGATGCCGTTTTTGTTCTATCGGCCGATTTTACGCTTTGATGTACTGGCGCCAACGTCATTTCACGTGTGTCTCACCCAGAGGAAGCCAGATGAACGTCAGCGTCTTCGACCTGTTCAAGATCGGCATCGGCCCGTCCAGTTCGCATACGGTCGGCCCGATGATCGCCGCGTGCCGCTTCGCGTCGCACGTGGAGGACGCGAACCTGCTCGGTTTCGTGCGCCGCGTGCGGGTCGAACTATACGGCTCGCTCGGCGCGACCGGCAAGGGCCACGGCACCGACAAGGCCGTGCTGCTCGGTCTCGAGGGCCACCTGCCCGACACGATCGATCCGGACCTGATCGAGCCGCGGCTCGCCGCGATCCGCGCGGAGAAATCGCTGTCGCTGCTCGGCAAGCAGACCGTCCGCTTCGAGGAAAAGGAGCACATCGGCTTCTACCGCAAGCTGATGAGCGGCACGAGCATCGTGCACCCGAACGGCATGCGCTTCCAGGCCTTCGACGAGCACGGCCAGCTGCTCGTCGAGAAAGAGTATTACTCGGTCGGCGGCGGCTTCGTCGTGAACCGCGACGGCGATCGCGTGAACGGCGTGCGCGCGGCGGTCGAGGTGCCGTATCCGTTCCGCACCGGCGACGACCTGATGCGCCAGTGCCGCGAACACGGGCTGTCGATCGCCGAGCTGATGATGCGCAACGAATGCGCGCTGCGCCCCGCCGACGAAGTGCGCGCCGGGCTGCTCGCGATCTGGCGCACGATGGCCGCCTGCGTCGAGCGCGGTTGCAAGGTCGAGGGCGACCTGCCGGGCCCGATGCGCGTGAAGCGCCGCGCGGCCGAACTGAACGCCCGCCTGCGCGAGCGCTCGGAAGAGTCGCTGCGCGACCCGCTGTCGATGCTCGACTGGGTCAACCTGTATGCGATGGCCGTCAACGAGGAGAACGCGGCCGGCGGCCGGGTCGTCACCGCGCCGACCAATGGCGCGGCCGGCGTGATTCCCGCGGTGCTGCACTACTACGTGAAGTTCGTGCCGGGCTCGAACGAAGCCGGCATCGTCGAATTCCTGATGACGGCCGCGGCGATCGGGATCATCTACAAGGAAACCGCGTCGATCTCCGGCGCGGAAGTCGGCTGCCAGGGCGAAGTGGGCGTCGCGTGCTCGATGGCCGCCGCCGCGCTCGCCGCGGTGATGGGCGGCACGCCCGACCAGGTCGAGAACGCGGCCGAGATCGGCATGGAGCACAACCTCGGGATGACCTGCGACCCGGTCGGCGGGCTCGTGCAGATCCCGTGCATCGAGCGCAACGCGATGGGCGCGATCAAGGCGCTGAACGCGTCGCGCATGGCGCTCAAGGGCAATGGCCAGCACTACGTGTCGCTCGATTCGGTCATCAAGACGATGCGCGAGACGGGCGCCGACATGAAGACGAAATACAAGGAAACGTCGCGCGGCGGTCTGGCCGTGAACGTCATCGAATGCTAAACGAAGGATCACTCACATGAGCCGCTACTCGATATTCAGCCTGTTCCGCAACGGCCTCTCGTATCACGAGAACTGGGAAAAGCAGTGGAAGAGCCCGGAACCGAAGAAGGAATACGACGTCGTGATCGTCGGCGGCGGCGGCCACGGCCTCGCGACCGCGTACTACCTCGCGAAAGAGCACGGGATCACGAACGTCGCGATCCTCGAGAAGGGCTGGATCGGCGGCGGCAACACCGCGCGCAACACGACGATCGTGCGCTCGAACTATCTGTGGGACGAATCGGCCGCGCTGTACGAGAAGGCGATGAAGCTGTGGGAAGGGCTGTCGCAGGATCTGAACTACAACGTGATGTTCAGCCAGCGCGGCGTGATGAACCTGGCCCACACGCTGCAGGACGTGCGTGACACCGAGCGCCGTGTGAACGCGAACCGGCTGAACGGCGTCGACGCCGAATTCCTGACGCCCGCGCAGATCAAGGAAATCGAGCCGACCATCAACCTGAACAGCCGCTACCCGGTGCTCGGCGCATCGATCCAGCGCCGCGCAGGTGTGGCGCGTCACGACGCGGTGGCCTGGGGCTTCGCGCGCGGCGCGGACCGCGCGGGCGTCGACATCATCCAGAACTGCCAGGTGACGGGCATTCGTCGCGAAGGCGGTGCAGTCGTCGGCGTCGACACGGTGAAGGGCTTCATCAAGGCGAAGAAGGTTGCAGTGGTCGCGGCCGGCAATACGACGACGCTCGCCGACATGGCCGGCGTGCGCCTGCCGATCGAAAGCCACCCGCTGCAGGCGCTGGTGTCCGAGCCGATCAAGCCGGTCGTCAACTCGGTGATCATGTCGAACGCGGTGCACGCGTACATCAGCCAGTCCGACAAGGGCGACCTCGTGATCGGCGCCGGCATCGACCAGTACACGGGCTTCGGCCAGCGCGGCAGCTTCCACATCATCGAAAGCACGCTGCAGGCGATCGTCGAGATGTTCCCGGTGTTCTCGCGGGTGCGGATGAACCGCCAGTGGGGCGGCATCGTCGACGTGTCGCCGGACGCGTGCCCGATCATCACCAAGACCGACGTGAAGGGCCTCTATTTCAACTGCGGCTGGGGCACCGGCGGCTTCAAGGCGACGCCCGGCTCGGGCTGGGTGTTCGCGCACACGATCGCCCGCGACGAACCGCATCCGCTGAACGCGCCGTTCGCGCTCGACCGCTTCTACACGGGCCACCTGATCGACGAGCACGGCGCTGCCGCCGTCGCGCACTGATCGCTACCGCACAGACACAGGAGAAAGAAACATGTTGCTGATCGAATGTCCGTGGTGCGGGCCGCGCGCCGAATCCGAGTTTTCGTGCGGCGGTGAAGCCGACATCGTGCGCCCCGTGAACAACGAGAACATGACCGACCGCGAATGGGGCGAATACGTGTTCATGCGCGAGAACAAGCGCGGGCTGCACAAGGAGCAATGGCTGCACGCGCAGGGTTGCCGCCGCTGGTTCAAGGCCACGCGCGACACGGTGACCTACGATATCAAGGGCTACGAAAAGTTCGGTGGCGAAGCTGCCGGCAACGCACACGAAGAGGGCACGAGCAAATGAGCCAGAAAGACCGCCTCGGCACCGGTGGCCGCATCAATCGCGCGATTCCGTTGACCTTCACGTTCAACGGCCGCACGTATCAAGGCTTCCAGGGCGACACGCTCGCGTCCGCGCTGCTCGCGAACGGCGTGCACTTCGTCGCGCGCAGCTTCAAGTACCACCGTCCGCGCGGGATCGTGACGGCTGACGTCGCGGAACCGAACGCTGTCGTGCAGCTCGAATCGGGCCCGTACACGGTGCCGAACGCACGTGCGACCGAGATCGAGCTGTACCAGGGGCTCGTCGCGTCCAGCGTGAACGCTGAGCCGACGCTCGAGAACGACAAGTACGCGATCAACCAGAAGCTGTCGCGCTTCCTGCCGGCCGGCTTCTACTACAAGACGTTCATGTGGCCGCGCAACATGTGGCCGAAGTACGAAGAGAAGATCCGTGAAGCAGCCGGCCTCGGCAAGGCGCCGGAAGCGCTCGACGCCGATCGCTACGACAAGTGCTACGCGCATTGCGACGTGCTCGTGGTCGGCGGTGGCCCGTCGGGCCTCGCGGCTGCACATGCGGCGGCCACGGCCGGCGCGCGCGTGATCCTCGTCGACGACCAGCGCGAACTCGGCGGCAGCCTGCTGTCGTGCCGCGCCGAGATCGACGCGAAACCCGCGCTGCAGTGGGTCGAGAAGATCGAGGCCGAGCTGCGCAAGCTGCCCGACGTGACGATCCTGTCGCGCAGCACCGCGTTCGGCTACCAGGACCACAACCTCGTGACGGTCACGCAGCGTTTGACCGATCACCTGCCGGTGTCGATGCGCAAGGGTACGCGCGAACTGCTGTGGAAGGTCCGCGCGAAGCGCGTGATCCTCGCGACCGGCGCGCACGAGCGGCCGATCGTGTTCGGCAACAACGACCTGCCGGGCGTGATGCTCGCCGGCGCGGTGTCCACCTACGTGCATCGCTTCGGCGTGCTGCCGGGCCGCAACGCGGTCGTGTTCACGAACAACGATCGCGCGTACCAGACCGCGCTCGACCTGAAGGCGTGCGGGGCGAAGGTGACGGTCGTCGATTCGCGCGCATCGTCGAACGGCGCGCTGCCGGCCGCCGCGAAGCGGCAGGGCGTGACGGTGATGAGCGGTGCGGTCGTGACGGGTGCGGCGGGCAAGTGGCGCGTATCGTCGGTCGACGTCGCGTCGCTCTCGAACGGCCAGGTGGGCGGCAAGCTGCAGACGCTGTCGTGCGACCTCGTCGCGATGTCGGGTGGCTTCAGCCCCGTGCTGCACCTGTTCGCGCAGTCGGGCGGCAAGGCCTGCTGGAACGACGAGAAGGCGTGCTTCCTGCCGGGCAAGCCCGTGCAGGCGGAAGCGAGCATCGGTGCCGCGGCCGGCGAATTCGGCCTGGCGCGCGCGCTGCGGCTCGCGGTGGACGCGGGCGTGGAAGCCG
>NZ_JAAGPB010000458.1:0-6781 GCF_017104585.1 Burkholderia sp. Ac-20392 | reverse complement strand
GACGCCGGCCGTCGCGATCCCGAGCACGCGTGCGCGCGGCGTCAGGCCGAAGCGCTTCGCGGTTTCCTCGTTCGCGAGCAGCAACGCGGCGGCGCCGTCGTTGACGCCCGACGCATTGCCGGCCGTCACCGAGCCGTCCGGGCGCACGACGCCCTTCAGCTTCGCCAGCGTTTCGAGCGACGTCTCGCGCGGATGCTCGTCGCGCGACACGATCACCGGATCGCCCTTCTTCTGCGGAATCGTGACCGCGACGATTTCCTCGGCGAGCGTGCCGTCCTGCTGCGCACGCGCGGCCTTTTGCTGGCTGCGCAGCGCGAACAGATCCTGGTCGGCACGGCTGATGTTGTAGTCGACCGCGACGTTCTCAGCCGTCTCCGGCATCGAATCGACGCCGTGCAGCTGTTTCATCAGCGGATTGACGAAGCGCCAGCCGATCGTCGTATCGTAGATGTCGGCCTGGCGCGCGAACGCGCTCGCGGCCTTGCCCATCACGAACGGCGCGCGCGTCATGCTCTCGACGCCGCCCGCGACCATCAGCGCGGCCTCGCCTGACTTGATCGCACGGGCGGCCACGCCGACCGCATCCATCCCGGAACCGCACAGGCGGTTGATCGTCGAACCCGGTACACCCTGCGGCAGCCCCGCGAGCAGCGCCGACATGCGCGCGACGTTGCGGTTGTCCTCGCCGGCCTGGTTTGCACAGCCGTAGATCACGTCGTCGATCGCCGTCCAGTCGACGTCGCGGTTGCGCTCGACGAGCGCCTTGAGCGGCACCGCGCCCAGATCGTCGGCGCGCACGCCGGACAGTGCACCGCCGTAACGCCCGATCGGCGTACGGATCGCATCACACAGAAAAGCTTCGGTCATCAGTGTCTCCGGTCCCAGGACAGGCTGGGGAATGAACAGGGCGCCCCCCTTGCATTGCCCGCCGGGATGCGCTTAAATGTTCTATATACGAACATAAGATCGTGTATCGAACGTTCAACGCATCATAGGGAGTGCGGGGACGACCTGTCAAGCGCCCGGTCCGCCGGGCGGTTGGCGTGTCAGGCCCCATGCGCTATCTTCTCGGCTGCACGATATTCCCATCGCTCATGACAACCGAAGACACTCAGACGAAACCCGGCGACTCCTATGTCCAGTCGTTCGCACGCGGCCTCGCGGTGATCCGCGCGTTCGACGCGGCCCGTCCGGAGCAGACGCTCACCGAGGTCGCCTCGGCCACCGGGCTCACGCGCGCGGGCGCGCGCCGGATCCTGCTCACGCTGCAGACGCTCGGCTACGTCGAGGCTGACGGCCGGCTGTTCCGGCTCACGCCGAAGATCCTCGAACTCGGCTTCGCGTACCTCACGTCGATGCCGTTCTGGAATCTCGCCGATCCCGTGATGGAGCAACTGTCCGCGCAGATCCACGAAAGCTGCTCGGCGGCCGTGCTCGACCGCACCGAGATCGTCTACGTGTTGCGCGTGCCGACCCGCAAGATCATGACGATCAACCTGTCGATCGGCAGCCGGCTGCCCGCGTACTGCACGTCGATGGGCCGCGTGCTGCTGTCCGCGCTCGACGACGCCGCGCTCGACGAAACGCTCGCGCAAAGCGGCATCCGCGCGCATACGCCGCGCACGATCACCGACCTCGGCGAACTGAAGGCGGCGATCGCGCAGGTGCGCCAGCAGGGCTGGGCCGTGGTCGACCAGGAGCTAGAAGTGGGCCTGATGTCGTTGTCAGCGCCGATCCGCAACCGCCGTGGACAGATCATCGCGGCGATGAACATCAGCGGCAACGCGCAGCGGCATACCGCGAAGCAGATGGTGAAGGAGTTTCTCGGGCCGCTGCAGCAGGCCGCACAGACGGTGTCGGAGCTGGTGGCGCGGCGGGGGTGACAACGAAGGCACGGAACGCGTCAGGACGTGCTCCGTGCCGCATGGCGTGGCCGGATCTGCAACCGTGCCCGTTGCATCGCTTGTTGCAGTCGCTCCGTCAGCACCGCTCGCGGCGGCAATGCCGTCAGGTACTCTGCAACGTGGATACCGGACCTATCCAGTTCCAGCAGTTCGATCTGCTCTGATTTCTTGCCGGTGCAGAGGATGATTCCAAGAGGTGGTGCTTCATCCGCCTCTCGCTCGTGCCTGTCGAGCCAACGCAGATACAGTTCCATCTGCCCCTTGTACGCGGCCTTGAACTCGCCGACTTTCAACTCGACCGCAACCAGCCGCCGCAGCTTCCGGTTGTAGAACAGCAGATCAAGGTGGAAATCCTCGTCGTCGATCTGGATGCGCTTCTGCCGGGCGACGAAAGTGAAGCCTGCGCCAAGCTCCAGCAGAAAGGACTCCATTTCGCGAATGATCGCGGTCTCCAGGTCGCCTTCCTGCCAGGTGTCGCGCAGACCAAGGAAATCGAGAATATAGGGATCGCGCATGATCAGGCTGGGCGACATACGTTGTGCATCCCGCATCGTTGCCAGTTCCTCCGCGATCAATTCATCCGGCTTCCGGGAGAGTGCAGTACGCTCATACAACATCGAGTCGATACGCTCGCGCAGCGTCCTGACGCTCCAGCGCTCCACGCTGGCCATCTGCGCGTAGTAGTCACGCTGACGCGGGTCTTTGAGCGGGACCAACGCAACAAAGTGTGTCCAGCTCAATTGTCGTATCAGCGATACGACAATCCGTTCGTCCGGAAAGGTCGCAGCAAACTGCACCATGCGGCGCAAATTTTTCACGGCAAAACTGCCGCCATAATCCTTCGTCAATTGCGCCGCCAGGGTCGGCAGCACTTCCTCACCGTAGTCGGCCCGTTTGCCCGCCAGAATCTGGGTGTGAACGAGTTGACCGATGCGCCAGTAGAGCATCGTCAACTCACTGTTCACCGCCGAGGCAGTACGCTGCCGTGCCGCTTCGATCAATGCCCGGATGTCACCCAGCAGCGTTTGCGTCGCGACTGGCGATGCAACGACAACCTTGCGTCGGGTCATGCTGTTGCCTCCTCGATGTGCTGCCGACCCGCAATCGTTCGGTGCCTGCTTGCCGCCCACTCGACTGCGCCGACATCAGCCCGGCGCCGGACCGGCGTCGCAGTGACATAAAAAGCGGGCAGCACCGGCTGCCCGCACACGCTGATTGCATTGCAACGTTCTGCTCACGAAACCCGGAGCGAACGCCGAGCCGCCCAATTTAGTGACGAGCAAAAGCGCGGTCAATTTGACGAGAACGAAACTTCTCCGAGCTTGTAGGACACCGCGCCGCACCCTCGACGAACAGTGTCTGCTTGCTTGCCGGCACCGTGCCCGTGACACGGCCGAGTGACGCACCACCACCCGCTCAAAACAGATGATGAATCCCGGCCACGATCGCGAGTTGCCGCTGCGTGCCCGATGCACCGACCGCGAAGATCGCGGCGCGCGCCGCCGCGCTCCCCGTCGCCTGCTGCGCAACCGCATGCAGGTAGACCTGCGTGCGCTTCGACAACGCATATACGTCCCCGAGCGAAGCCGACAGATAGCGGTGGCCGATGAACGACGTCGTCGACATCCCGCCGCCCACGGCATTGGCCGGCATGACCTGCCACGTGGCGCCCGCATCGAACGTGCGATACGAATCCGTCTGCGCGCCGGCCTTCAGCCTCACGTAGGTGTACAGCGCGTGCAGTCTCACGGTGCCCCAGTCGTAGCGCGCACCGATGCCCGCGTTCTCGACCTTGTCCGCCACATACGACAGCGCCGGACGCCCCTGGAACGTCGACAGGCCGAGGCCCGCGGTCGTATCGCCGAGCATCGGGCCGAGCGCGCGGTCGTGCTCGTTCACGTACGCGGCGGCGAGCCCGAACGATCCGTTCACGTAATCGATGCCCGCTCCCGCGATGCGTCCGCTCGAGAAATTGCCGGGCACGCCGCCGAACCCGAGCAGCAGCCCGACCCTCAACCCGTACAGCGCGGGCGATCGGTACTTCACGACGTTGCTCTCCTGCGCCGACGTCGTCTCGACCAGCCCGTCGAGGTTTCCCGGGTGGGCCGCGAGCAGGTTCGACGACTGAAAGCCGTTGCCCATCGGCGCGAGCCAGTCGTAGTTGAACGCGGTCTGCTGGCCGAGCGTGATCGTGCCGGCGCGCTCCGACGACAGCCCGACGTACGCCTGCCGGTTGAACAGCGTGCCGCTGCGCATCAGTGCGCCGGTGTTGGTCGCGAAGCCGTTCTCGAGCCGGAACACCGCGCGCCAGCCTGCCCCCAGCTCCTCGCTGCCGAGGAAGCCGATGCGGTCGGGCTGCATCACGCCCTGCAGCATCGCGGCTTGCGGGCCACCCGCCCGGTTGTTCACATACGCGACGCCGGCATCCAGGCTGCCGTACAGCGTCACGCTGCTCTGTGCATGGGCCGCGCTTGCGGCCGCTGCACTCAATATCGCGAAAATCATGGCCGCGCGGCGGCGGCTTACCGACATCTGCATCGGGGTCTCCTCGTTGTGTAGGGAATGCGCTCGCGCTTATTCGACGGCTTTCGCATAGCCGCCGGCACGCGCGTAACGCAGCCCCATCGCACCGATCGCGACGGCGGCACAGACGATCGGCACGATCAACAGCATGAAGACACCCGACAACCCCATCGCGCTCGCCATCACCAGCGCGCCGACGAACGAGCCCGCGATCGCGCCGAGCCGGCCGACGCCGAGCGCCCAGCTCACGCCCGTCACGCGGCTGCCGGTCGGATAGAAATCGGCTGCGAGCGCATTCGCCCCGGTTTGCGAGCCGGCGACACCGAAACCGACCCCGAAGATGCCGATGCACAGCGACGGCAGGTCGTCGTAGCGCCACGCGACGAGGAACACGCATAGCGCGCCGACGAGATAGGCGGCCACCAGCACCGCGTATGCGTTGAAGCGGTCCATCGCACGCCCGAGCAGGATCGCGCCGACCGTGCCGCCCAGCTGGAACATCGCGGTGACGATCGCTGCCTGCGCGAGATCGAAGCCCGCTTCGCGAAACAGGCTCGGCAGCCAGTTGGTGACGAGATAGACGATCAGCAGGTTCATCCAGAATGCACACCACAGCGCGAGCGTGCCGAACCGCAGCGGCCGCGCGAACAGTTGCGACACGGGCGAGCGCGCCGCGACGCTCGCCGGCTCGTCCGCGACGAAGCGTTGCACATCGTCCGGCGCATCGGGCGACATGCGGCGCAGCACGGCCGCGACCTGCGCGGCCGGTGCGCGCCGATGGATCAGGAAGCGGATCGATTCGGGCAGCGCGGCGAGCATCACGATCCCGAGCGCGATCGGCAGCACGCCGCCGATGACGAACATCGCATGCCAGCCGTAACGCGGAATCACGTGCGCGGCAATGAACCCCGCCGCCGCGGAGCCGAACGTGAAGCCGCAGAACATCGTCGTGACGACCAGCGCACGGCGCGCGCGCGGGCTGTACTCGGACGTCATCGCGATCGCATTCGGCATCGCCGCGCCAAGACCGACACCGGTGAGAAGACGCAGCACCGTCAGCGAATGAATCTCAGGCGCGACCGCGCACAGCGTGCTGAACAGGCCGAATGACAGGACCGACCCGACCAGCAGGCGCTTGCGTCCGAGCCGGTCGCCGAGCGGCCCCGCGAAGAACGCGCCGACCGCGAGGCCGACCAGCCCGGACGCGAGCAGCAACGTGATGCCGGTCGTGCCGGCATGCCAGTCGCTACGCAGCGCGGGCACGACGAAGCCGATCAGCGCGGTGTCGAGCCCGTCGAGCGCGACCACGGCGAAACACTGCAAGGCAATCGCCAGCTGGAAACGTGAAAACGGCAGCGCGTCGATCCAGCGCTGCACGTCGAATGCGGGGGTGGGTTGCAAGGGGGTGTCTCCTTCGTTTTATCGTGACGGGCCGGGCGGCCTGCGCCGGAGCCGTGCATCGCGTATCGGGCGCGGCGGACGATACGACACGCCCGTCTGCCGCGGCCGTTGCCGATCGTTCCGATCAACTTCAATCATTCATTCGTACTGCGAATTCCATTCGATACTGCCGAACCGAGCGCCGAGCGCCGCCGCACATCGCCGGATTGCTCCGACGAACCGGCGGCGCCCGCTCCGCTCAGTCCAGCTTGAACAATCGCTTCGCGTTGTCGCGCCCGATCTTCTCCCGGTCGTTGTCACCGATCTCGGCAGCGTCGAACCATGCGCTCGCCTCCTCCATCGATTCGAACGGATAGTCGGCCGAGAACAGCACGCGGTCGCTGCCGATCTCGTCGATCGCGTTGCGCATCGCGATCGTGCGGAAATTGCCGCTCGTCGTGACGTAGAAATGCGCACGGAACGTATCGATGAAGGATCGCTTCGCCTTCACGCCCATCGGGTTCTTGCCGTTCGGGGATGCCCAGTGCGACGTGCGCCAGATGTTGTGCAGCGCGAGCTCGCCGAGGTGGCCGAGGATCACGGTCAGGTTCGGGTGTTCGTCGAACAGGCCGCTGCCGATCAGGCGCAGCGCATGCACCCCCGTTTCGCGTGAAAACTCCCACGCCGGCCCCATCAGCCACGGATGGCCTTCGATCGCCAGTTGCTGGCTCGGCAACGGATTGCGCGGGTGCAGGTAGAACGGCACGTCGAGCCGCGCGACCTCGGCCCAGAACGGCCGGTATTGCGGCAGGTCGTAATAGGTCGCGCTGTCGGCGTGGCCGATCTGCGAAAAGCCGTTGACGAGCGCGCCCTTGAAACCGAGTTCGGTCACCGTCCGCGCCAGTTCGCGCGCGGCGGCGTCCGGGTCCTGCAGCGGCAGCGCCGCGAACGCGCCGAAGCGGTCCGGCCGGCGA
>NZ_JAAGPB010000457.1:0-6810 GCF_017104585.1 Burkholderia sp. Ac-20392 | reverse complement strand
GTTGCGGCTGCGATTGCGAAGCGCCCGCCGACAGCGCGGCGGCCGACGCGGCCACTTCGGACGCCGGCACCCATTCCTCGACGATGCCACCCGATGCCGCTTCGGGCGCCGAGGCAGCCGAAGCGGCCGAGGCCGCGCCCGTATCAGCCTCGGGCGCACGCTCCACCCGCTGCGTCCTGACCGGTGCGGGCGCCTTCTTCGCCTCGGGCGGGAACCACGTGTCGTACAGGTCCGTCACACGCTCGCGCAGCGACGCGAACCAGCCCGGCGACGGCTCGGTATCGAATTTCGCCTTCGTGTCGACGATCCGGGCGCGCTGCGCACGCTGGAAGAAATCGCCGACGATCGGCAGCGCACTGTGCGCGCCCTGCCCCCAGTAGTCGCTGCGCAGCGTCACGCGGCCGTCGTCGAAACCGACCCACGCGCCGGCGACGAGGCCGGGCTGCATCAGGATGAACCAGCCGTCCGCGTTGTCCTGCGTCGTGCCCGTCTTGCCGGCCACGTCGCCACGAATCCCGAAGCGTGTGCGGATGCTGCCGCCCGTGCCGCGCGTCACGACATCGCGCATCACGCTGAGCAGCGTCTTGTCGGTTTCGGCGTCGAGCGCGCGCTCGGGCGGCGCCGGCGCGTATTCGGCGAGCACGTCGCCCTGGCGGTTCTCGATCCGCGTCACCATCTGCGGCTCGACATACAGCCCGCCGTTCGCGATCGTCGCGTAAGACGCGACCATTTCCTTCAGCGTGACCGGGCTCGTGCCGAGCGCCAGCGACGGCACGCGTTCGAGCGGGCTTTCGCGCACGCCCATGTCGCGTGCGAGCCTGGCCACGGACGCCGGCCCGACCTTCTCCATCACCTGCGCGGTGATCCGGTTGCGCGACAGCGCGACCGCGTCGCGCAGCGTCATCGGCTTGCCGGTCGGCGGCACGTCGTCGTTCGGCCGCCAGATCTCGCCGCCCTTCAACGGGATCTCGATCGGCTGGTCGATGAACGTATCGTCCGGCTTCATCCCGTTCGCGAACGCGACGCCATAGACGAACGGCTTGAACGTCGAGCCCGGCTGGCGCCGCGCCTGCGCGACGTGGTCGAACGGTTCGTTGGTGAAGTCGCGGCTGCCGACCCACGCGCGGATCTGCCCGTCGCGCGGATCGATCGCGAGGAAGCCGGCCTGCACGTCGGTCTTCGTCTTGCACAGCGCGCGCATGAAGCCGCGGTCGGCCGCGAGCAGCTTCATCGCGGCCGCGTCGTCCTTGCCGGCGTCCTGCGCGGCCTTGTACTCGGGCGACTCGCGCATGAAGGTGCGGAACACCTCGTTGTCGGTGCCGCAGCCGTCGCGACCGCTCCAGGCGTTGTTCGCAATGCCCTGCAGCTGGTTGCCCTGCAGCGTGAGCGCCTGCGTCGCCATCTGCTGCAGCCGCGAGTCGATCGTCGTGCGCACGATCAGCCCGTCCGCGTAGATGTTGTAGTCGTTGCGGTCGGCCCACGCGATCAGCCATTTGCGCAGCTGCTGCGCGAAATGCGGCGCCGGCCCCGGCGGCTCTTTCTGCCGCTCGAAGTCGATCCGCAGCGGCCGGCGCTGCAACTGCGCGAACTGCGCCGGCGACAGCTTGCCGTACTTCACCATCTGGCCGAGCACCGTATTGCGCCGCTGCAGCGCGCGCTCGGGGTTCAGCACCGGGTTGTAGTAGCTGTTGCCCTTCAGCATGCCGACGAGCGTCGCGCTGTCGAGCACGTCGAGCTCGTCCGCCGACTTGTCGAAATAGGTGCGGGCCGCCATCTCGACGCCGTACGCGTTGTACAGGAACGGCACCGTGTTCAGGTAAGTCTCGAGGATCTGGTCCTTGCTGTAGACCGCCTCGATCTTCAGCGCGGTGATCGCCTCCTTCACCTTGCGCGTGAGCGTCGGCGCACGGCCGATCTCGTCCGGATACAGGTTGCGCGCGAGCTGCTGCGTGATCGTCGAGCCGCCCTGGCGGCTGCCCGAGAACGTATGGAGCGCGGCCGACGCCGTGCGCTTCCAGTCGAGGCCGTGGTGCTCGTAGAAACGGTGATCCTCGGTCGCGATCAGCGCGTCGACCATGTGCGGCGAGATCTGCTTGAGCGGCACCCACTCGCGGTTCGACGGCTTGAATTCGGCCAGCAGCTTGCCGTCGGCGGACAGCACCTGCGCGGGCTGGTCGACGCGCGCCTTGCGGATGTCGCCGATGCCCGGCGTGAACGGGATGAGCACGACCACGTACACCACGAACAGCGTCGGCACGGCGGCGCCGGCGAGCAGCACGCCGCGGCGCGTCGGGTGACGGACATGGCGCCACGCGGTGGCGGCGAGAGGCTTGACCCGCGCGACGGCGGCAGCCGCGACGGGTTGGGCGCGCGCGCCCCATCTGGCACAGAAGTCACGCACTGACGACACGTTTCGGCGATTCACGCGGGTGGAGCTCGGCTGAAAAGGGTGCATCGTACCAAACTCGCGCGGCCGGCCGGACTGCAATGGCGCGGCGGCGGCACGCACGGTGCGGCTGCGCGGCGGTTCACACGCAAAAAAGGCGCGCGCCCCGCAACCGGAACGACGCGCCAAGCCTGGTACTACAAACGGGAGGCCGCGCCAGGCGCGGCCGATCGGCGCCGCAACTCAGCGCACGAGAAAACCGTAGGTCAGCGGATCGCGTTCGTCGACGATCCAGTTCGCGAACCCGCAGATATGCGCGCTGCCCTCCACTTCCGGAATCACGGCCGGGATCTCGCCGACCGTCGTTTCGCGCAGCACGCGCCCCTTGAAGACCGTGCCGACGATCGATTCGTTGACGAGCGTGTCGCCGGCCGCGAGCAGCCCGCGCTGGTAGAGCTGCGCGACCCGGCCGCCGGTGCCGGAACCGGTCGGCGAGCGGTCGACCTCGCGATCCGCGAACACGCAGCAGTTCGCCTGCGTCGAGCCCGGGTGGCGCGGCGCGTTCGCGATGATCGTGCCGTAGATGTGGTTGATTTCCGGAATCTCCGGATGCACGACCGGATACTTCGCGTTTGCGGCGGCCTTCACTTCCGCGCCGAAGCGGATCAGCTTTTCCACGGCCGCTTCGCGCACCGGCAGGTCGAACGGCGCGCCGTCGACGTAGAAATAGAACGCGCCGCCGTACGCGATGTCGCCGGTCACGGTGCCGAACGACGGCGTCTCGACCGACACGTCGCGCTGCCAGATGAACGACGGCACGTTGACGAAGCGCACCGGCCCCGCATGCTCGCCGTCCCACTTGACGAACGCCTCGATGAAGCCGCACGGTGCGTCGATGCCGACCCGCGTTTCCGGCGCCGTGCGCTGCACCCAGCCGAGCTCGACGGCCGCGGTCGACAGTGCGATCACGCCGTGCCCGCAATGGTCGCTGTAGCCTTCGTTGTGCAGGAAGATCACGCCGAAATCCGCGTTCGGCGACACGGGCTCGGTCAGGTAGCCGCCGTACATGTCGGCGTGGCCGCGCGGTTCGAACATCAGCGCGCGGCGGATCTCGTCGGCATTTTCCTTGAGCCACGCGCGCCGCTGGACGATCGTGTCGCCCGGCAGGCGCGGCAGCCCGCTCGTGACGATGCGGAACGCTTCGCCGCCCGTATGGACTTCGACGGTGGAAAGGGATCGGGAAATTTTCATGGTGGATCGAATGCGTTGAAACGAAAGACGGCGGCCGCGCCGCCGTCCGATGGCAGGCTGGCCGGTTACTTCGCGTACGGTTCCGGCAGGCCGTTGCGGATCACGTAGACGGTGGTCGGCGCGCCCTTCAGGTCGCCGTTCGCGTCGAACGAATAGGTGCCCGCGACACCCTTGTAGTCCGACTTCGCGAGCTGCGCGATCAGCTTCGCCTTGTCGGTGGTCGTGCCGGCCTTGACCATCGCGTCGGCGAGCAGCTTCATCCCGTCGTAGTAGTTCACGCCGTAGACCTGCGTATCGGTGTGATACGTGTCGTGGTACTTCTTCAGGAATTCGCGGCCGGCCGCCGTCTTCTCGAGCGCGACGCCGCCCTGCGCGCAGTAGACGATCGACGCCGCGTCGCCCGCGACCTTGCCCATGTCCGCCGAGCAGATGCCGTCGCCGCCGAGCAGCTTCGCGCGCAGACCGCGCTGCTTCATCTGCTTGGCCATCGGCGCGCCCTGTGCCGCATAGCCGCCGAGGAAGATCACGTCGGGGTTGCTGGCCTTGATCTTGGTGAGAATGCCGAGGAAATCGGTGGCCGACGAACTCGTGTATTCCTGGTCGACGATCTTGATGCCGTTCGCCTTCGCGACGTTCATGAACTGCTCGGCAACGCCCTGCCCGTACGCGGTGCGATCGTCGATCACGGCGGCGGTCTTCGCGTTCAGCGTCTTCGCGGCAAAGGTGGCCATCGTGCCGCCGAGCTGTTCGTCGCTCGCGCCGATCCGGAAGATGTTCTTGAAGCCCTGCTTGGTCAGCGCCGGGTTCGACGCGACCGGCAGCATCGGCACGCCGGCGGTCGAGTACACACGCGATGCGGGAATCGCGACGCCCGAGTTGTACGGCCCGAGCACCGCGACGACGCCCTTGTCGACGAGATTCTGTGCAACCTGCACGCCGGCCTTCGGGTCGGCCTGGTCGTCGTCGGAAACCAGTTTGAAGGTGACGGTCTTGCCGGCGACCTTGATGCCGGCCTTGTTGAGTTCGTCGACGGCCAGGCGCGCGCCGTTTTCATTGTCCTTGCCGTTCGCGGCCTGCGGGCCGGTCAACGGCGCCGAATGGCCGATCATCACGACTTCCTGCGCCTGCGCGGAAGTCAGCGCGCCGGCGGCGAGGGCCACCGAGAGCGCGGTAACGAGGTGTCGCATGGTGTCTCCTGATTGGTTTTGTGTGAAACCAATGTAGGACACGCGTGGTCACCATGCAAGCAATTAAAAAATAAAAACTTCGATTCTGGTCATTTTTCAGACCAGAACGAACCTGGCGCAGTCACTTCGGCGCGATGTCGCGCCGTACGCGGAGGATGTGCTGCTCGACATAGAACGCCGCCGCATCGGCGTCGCGGGACACGATCGCCTCGTAGATCAGCCGGTGCTCGGACACGTAGAGCCGGATCCGCCCCGCATCGTAGATGCCGTCGTCCTTCAGCCGCTTCCACAGCGGCTGGTCCATCGTCTTCGCGACTTCGTCCGCGATCTTCACCATCAGCGCGTCGCCGGTCATCAACGCGAGTTGCCGGTGGAACAGCCGGTCGCTCTCGTTCCACAGCGCGCGCTGATGCGGATCGTCGACGTCGGTAATGGTCTCCATCTGAGCCAGATAGCGTTCGGCGCCCGGGTCGGCACGGCCGTGCGCGGCCGCGAGGCGCGCGATCGCGGGCTCCAGGATCAGCCGCACGTCGAGCGTCGACGTCGGGCTGAAATCGGGTTCGGACGCCCGGTGCATGTCGCCGCGCTGCGCGAGCACGTCGAGCGGCGACGCCACGACGTAAGTGCCCGAATTGCGCTTCGTGAACACCAGCCCTTCGTTCTGCAGCGCGCCGAGCGCCTCGCGCACGGCCGGCCGGCCGACCTGGAACAGCCCCGCGAGCTCGCGTTCGGACGGCAGCCGCGACTCGGCGGCATAGCGCCCCGCGCGGATCTCGTCGCGGATCTTCTCGGCCACCTGCTCGTAGATCTGCAGCGGCCTGAAACCGCCTTCGAGTGTGTCGGGACGCGCGGACATCATCGTTGTCGCTCCTGCCCGGTCGCGGGCGTGAATCTGGAATGGGTTCGCACTATACCGGAGCGCGCCGGCATCGAGGCCATGGCGGCCCTTCTGGACAGATATTAGAACCAAAATCGGCAAGCCGCTTTATTTTCTGGGTTGCGGGTGGGCCAGCAAGTGGTATAGATTCGATCCACACTGCCCTGTGTCACGGTATCCGGCAGCCCTGTGGCGGGCGCGGCATGCGCCCGTCGTCCACGCTCACCGACGCATACGACGTACACGATGACCGCCCTTTCCCCGATTCCCGTTTTCGATGCGGCCGACACGGCCGCGCTGCTCGACTACCCGGCGCTGCTCGCCACGCTCAGGCAGGCCGTCGCTGACTATGCGGCGGGCGAGATCGTCAGCCCCGAACGCCTGGTCGTGCCGCTGCAGGCCGGCGGCGTGATGCTGTCGATGCCGTCGAGCGCGCGCGACCTCGCGACTCACAAGCTCGTGAACGTGTGCCCGGGCAACGGCGCGCGCGGGTTGCCGACGATCCTCGGCCAGGTCACCGCATACGACGCGACCACCGGCGACATGCGCTTCGCGCTCGACGGCCCGACGGTCACCGGGCGCCGCACGGCCGCCATTACCGCACTCGGCATCCAGGCGCTGCATGGCGTCGCCCCGCACGACATCCTGCTGATCGGCACCGGGAAGCAGGCGGCCAATCACGCGGAAGCGCTTGCCGCGATCTTTCCCGATGCGCGCCTTCACGTGCGCGGCACGAGCGCCGACAGCGCGGCTGCATTCTGTGCCGCGCATCGCGCGCTCGCGCCGAAGCTCGTGCCGCTCGACGGCGACGCGATTCCCGATGCGATCGACGTCGTCGTCACGCTGACGACGAGCCGCACGCCCGTCTATCGCGAAGCCGCGCGCGAAGGCCGGCTCGTGGTCGGCGTCGGCGCGTTCACCGCGGACGCGGCCGAGATCGATGCGAACACCGTGCGCGCCAGCCGGCTGGTCGTCGACGATCCGGCCGGCGCGCGCCACGAAGCCGGCGACCTGATCGTCGCGCAGGTCGACTGGCAGGATGTCACGTCCCTCGCCGACGTGCTGGGCGGCGCGTTCGACCGCAGCGGGCCGCTGCTGGTCAAGAGCGG
>NZ_JAAGPB010000456.1:0-6966 GCF_017104585.1 Burkholderia sp. Ac-20392 | reverse complement strand
TGCTGGTCGCGTTCGGCCACGGCCTGCGGCGCACGGGCTTCATCGCCGACGCGTTCTGGCCGCAGGCCGAGCGGCTGTGCTACTACGTGCTGCTGCCCGCGCTGTTCGCGGACGGCCTCGCGAACGCGCGGCTGCAATCGCTGCCCGTTTTACCGCTCGCGGCAGCACTGGTCGGTTCGACCGCGCTCGCCGCGACGCTTCTCCTGCTGGTCCGGCGGTTCGTGCGGGTCGACGGCGCCGGCTTCACGTCGGTGTTCCAGGGCGCCGTGCGCTTCAACAACTATGTCGGCACCGCACTCGCGGCCGGCCTGTTCGGCGCAAAAGGCATTGCGCTCGCGGCCGTGTGCGTCGCGGCGATCGTCCCGACCGTCAACCTGATGTGCGTGCTCGTGTTCGCGCGCTACGGCGACACACGGCTCGGCGCGGCGGCGCTCGCGCGCCAGATCCTGTCCAATCCGCTCGTCGTCGCGTGCGTGCTCGGGATCGCGATGCAGGCAGTCGGTGTCTCGTTCCCGGCGGCCGTCGAGCCGGCCGTGCGTGCGCTCGGCGTCGCGTCGATGCCGCTCGGCCTGCTGTGCGTGGGCGCGGCGCTGAAATTCGATGCGGCGCGTGCGTGGCTGCAACCGGTGTGCGTCGCGTCGGCGTTCAAGTTCATGGCGATGCCGCTCATCACGCTCGCCGCCGGCCGCCTGTTCGGGCTCGGCGATGCGGCGCTGACGGTCGCGCTGCTGTTCCAGGCGCTGCCGACATCGTCGGCGTCCTACATCATGGCGCGCCAGCTCGGCGGCGACGCACCGCTGATGGCCGGCATCACCGCGTTCCAGACGATCGCCGCGGCGCTCGCGATGCCCGTCGTGCTGACCGCGCTTGCGTCGGCACCGGTGTTTCGCTGACGACGCAGCGCCGCCTCCATTCCCCTGAATCCAGCCTGCCAGCGGGCCATCGCGCGCTTCGGCCTCCTCTGCCGCGCGCGGTCGCTCACGCGTTGTCGCAGGCGCTCACCGAGAAACCCCGTCAAATGAACGCTCCCGCCCCGCCCGCCGCCATCGTTGCCACCCGGCCGCCCGCGGCCATCTACGTGAAGCTCACGCTCGTCGCGCTGTTCTGGGGCGGCACGTTCATCGCGGGACGGATCCTGGCCGCGTCGATGCAGGCGACCGCCGCGGCCACCGGCCGCTTCGCGATCGCCGCGCTGCTGCTGGTCGTGCTGACGTGGAAGATCGAAGGCGGGCTGCCAAAGCTGAGCGGCCGCCAGATCGTGACGACCTTCGGGCTCGGCGCGACCGGCATCTTCCTGTACAACGTGTGCTTTTTCGCGGCGCTCGCACGGATGCCGGCGGGACGCACCGCGCTGTTCGTCGCGCTGAACCCGGTCGCCACCGCCGTGCTGCTGTCGATCGTCGTGCGCGGGGAACGCCTGTCGCTGTCGCGCTGGGCCGGCATCGCCGTCGCGCTGTTCGGCGCGCTGGTCGTGATCAGTCGTGGCGAATTGCTGCGGGTGCTGACCGATCTCGGCACCACGTTCGGCGCAGGCGAACGCTACATGCTGTGCGCGGTGCTGAGCTGGGCCGCCTATACGGTGATCGGCCGGCGCGCGCTCGACGGGCTGTCGCCGCTGGCGGCCACGACGTATGCGGCGCTATGGGGCCTCGCGCTGCTGATCGTCGCGCACCTGTTCGGCTCGACCGCCGTCAGCGGCACGCCGCTGACGTGGCAGGCCATCGCGTCGATGCTCTACCTCGGCGCGATCGGCACGGTGGTCGCGTTCGTCTGGTATTCGCAGGGAATCCGCGAACTCGGGCCGGCCCGCGCGGCCGTATTCACCAACCTGGTGCCCGTGTTCGGCGTGCTGCTGTCGGTTGCGCTGCTCGGCGAGCCGTTGTCGCCGTCGATGCTGGCCGGCGGGGTGCTCGTGATCGCAGGCGTCGCGCTGACCAATCGCGCGCGGCGCTGACGCATTGGCGTGCGTATCGCGCACCCAAGGGGACGGATGCCAGATCGCGGAGCCGGAGCATGACGGCGATCGCCGCGCCGTTGTGTCACGCCCACGCGCGGCCGATACGCCCCCGATGTTCTCGCAGCCCCGCCAAAAACCGCCTATCGTGAATGGAGCGCCCCGTTCGCCGCCATTCGACCCTGCGTCGCTCGCACCGGCGGCAGCGGCGCCGCGTTCCGGCACCATTCATCGCGATCCTGGCGCACGCTCGCCCGTGCACGATCGCGGCCGCCCACCGGATTACAGGAGGCCCTCATGAAAGCCGCGCTGCTCGTCAGCTCCGCCCTGCTCGCCATTGCATCCGCCTCGGCGTCGGCCCAAGGCTCGATCACGAAAGTCGAAAACGGTTCGCTCGTTGCCGCGAACGGAATGACCGTCTATACGTTCGACAAGGACAAGGCCAACGCCGGCACCAGCGCGTGCACCGGCCAGTGCGAGTCCTTCTGGCCGCCTTACAAGGCCAGCGCGACCGACGTTCCGGTCGGGCCCTACACGATCGTCAAGCGCGAAGACGGCAGCCCGCAATGGGCGTACAAGGGCAAGCCGCTGTACTTCTTCTCGAAGGACATGAAACAGGGCGACCGCAACGGCGACAACTTCAAGGACATGTGGCACGTGGTCGCGCCGTAAGCGTCATTCCGCCGTCTTCCGCGCGCGCCGCGCGGACGTGAAAAAGCCCGCGCGGATCGTCGATCCGGGCGGGCCTTGGTGCGATCACACCGGCCGCATCGGGTTGCCCGCCGTGGGGCGGGCAGGCAATGCTTGCAGCCGGGTGGCGCGTCAGCGGTTCGACGGGAAGCTGAACACCGTGCCTTCGCGCACGCCGGCCGACGGCCAGCGCTGCGTGATCGTCTTGCGCTTCGTGTAGAAGCGCACGGCATCCGGGCCGTACGCGTGCAGATCGCCGAACAGCGAACGCTTCCAGCCGCCGAACGAGTGGTATGCAACCGGCACCGGCAGCGGCACGTTGATGCCGACCATGCCGATCTGGATGTTGTCGCCGAAGTAGCGTGCGGCCTCGCCGTCGCGCGTGAACAGGCACGTGCCGTTGCCGTACTCGTGCGCATCGATCAGCGCCATCGCCTCGTCGAGCGACTTCAGCCGGATCACGCCGAGCACGGGCCCGAAGATCTCGTGCTGGTAGATCGGCATGCCGGGCTTCACGTTGTCGAACAGGCACGGGCCGAGGTAATAGCCGCCGTCGTGGCCGTCGACCTTCACGCTGCGGCCGTCGACGACGAGCGTCGCGCCGGCTTCCACACCGGCTTCGACGAATCCCGTCACCTTCTCGAAATGCTGCTGCGTGACGAGCGGCCCCATGTCGACGCCCGCGCCGTTGCCCGGGCCGACCTTCATCTTCTCGATTTCGGCCTTCAAGCCAGCGACCACCTTGTCACCCGTCTCGTCGCCGATCGCGACGACCAGCGGAATCGCCATGCAGCGCTCGCCGCACGAACCGTATGCCGCACCCATCAGCGCGTTCACTGCGTTGCCGATGTCGGCGTCCGGCATCACGACCGCGAAGTTCTTCGCACCGCCGAGCGCCTGCACGCGCTTGCCGTGCGCGCAGCCGGTCGAGTAGATGTATTCGGCGATCGGCGTCGAGCCGACGAAGCTCACGGCCTTCACGCGCGAGTCGGTCAGCAGCGTGTCGACCGCTTCCTTGTCGCCGTTCACGACGTTCAGCACGCCCGGCGGCAGGCCGGCTTCGAGCGCGAGCTCGGCCATGCGCAGCGTTGACGACGGCGTACGCTCCGACGGCTTCAGCACGAACGTGTTGCCGCACGCGACGGCCATCGGCCACATCCACAGCGGCACCATCACCGGGAAGTTGAACGGCGTGATGCCGGCCGCGACGCCGAGCGCCTGGAACTCGCTCCACGAATCGATCGCGGGGCCGACGTTCTTGCTGTGCTCGCCCTTCAGCAGCTCGGGCACGTAGGTCGCGTATTCGACGTTCTCGATCCCGCGCTGCAGTTCGCCCATCGCATCGGCGAGCACCTTGCCGTGCTCGGCGGTAATCAGCGCGCACAGCTCGTCGGCGTGCTCCTCGAGCAGCGTCTTGAAGCGGCTCATCACGCGGGCGCGCTTCAGCGGCGGCGTATTGCGCCAGGCCGGGAACGCGGCCTGCGCGGACGCGATCGCGGCTTCGACGGTCAGCTTGTCGGCGAGCGCGACGCTCTTGTGCGATTCGCCGGTGGCCGGGTCGAACACCGGCTGGACGCGGCTGCCGCCGTCGACGCGCTTGCCGTCGATCAGGTGGCCGACGGTGGAGGTTACGTTGCTGTCATGTTTCATGTATCTGACTCTTTCGTGAATTCGGTTATCGCTCAGGGGCAAACCCCGGCTCAGTCCACTTCGTTCAATGCGTCGGACAGCGCGTTGACCAGGTTGTCGATCTCGCGCTTCTCCGAGATGAACGGGGGCGCCAGCTGGATCGTGTCGCCGCCGTAGCGCACGTAGAAACCCTTCGCCCAGCAGCGCATCGCGATCTCGTACGGGCGCCGTGCCGGCTCGCCCGGCAGCGCCGCGATCGTCAGGCCGGCTGCCAGCCCGTAGTTGCGGATGTCCGTGATGTGGCGCTGGCCCTTCAGCCCGTGCACCGCCGCCTCGAAATGCGGCGCGAGATCGCGCACGCGGGCCACCGCGTCTTCCTTCACCAGCAGGTCGAGCGCCGCGACGCCGGCCGCGCATGCGACCGGGTGCGCCGAATAGGTGTAGCCGTGCGGGAACTCGAGCATGTACTCGGGGCCGCCCGCGGCCATGAACGTGTCGTAGATTTCCTTCGTCGCGATCACGCCGCCGAGCGGCTGCACGCCGTTCGTCACCTGCTTCGCGAAGTTCATGATGTCCGGCACCACGCCGAACGCGTCGGCGCCCGTCATTGCGCCGGCACGGCCGAAGCCCGTGATGACTTCGTCGAAAATCAGCAGGATGTCGTGCGCGGTACAGATGTCGCGCAGGCGCTTCAGATAGCCCTTCGGCGGCACGACCACGCCCGCCGAACCGGAGAACGGCTCGACGATCACGGCCGCGATGTTCGATGCGTCGTGCAGCGCGATCAGCTCGAGCAGGCGGTCGGCCAGTTCGGCACCGTGCTCGGGCATCCCGCGCGAGAACTTGTTCTCGGCGAGTTGCGTGTGCGGCAGGAAGTCGGCGTCGAGGCCCTGGCCGAACAGCTTGCGGTTCGGCCCGATCCCGCCGACCGAGATGCCGCCGAAGTTCACGCCGTGATAGCCCTTCTCGCGGCCGATCAGGCGCGTCTTCGTGCCCTTGCCCTTCGCGCGCCAGTAAGCGCGGGCCAGCTTCAGCGAGGTATCGGCCGCTTCCGAGCCCGAACCCGTGAAGAACACGTAATCGAGGCCGGCCGGCGTCAGGTCCTTGATCTTGTTCGCGAGTTCGAACGATTTCGGATGGCCGAACTGGAACGCCGGCGCGTAGTCGAGCTGTGCGACCTGGCGGCTCACGGCTTCGACGATTTCCGTGCGGCCATGACCGAGGCCCGTGCACCAGAGACCCGACAGGCCGTCGAAAATCTTGCGGCCTTCGCCATCCGTGTAATACGCGCCCTTGCCCGACACGATCATGCGCGGATCGGCCTTGAACTGGCGGTTGGCCGTGAACGGCATCCAGTGCGCGTCGAGCCACGCGGCGTCGGTGCGGAGGTTGGTTTCGTCCTGCTGGGCGGTGGTGATGTCGGTCATGTCGGTCGGCGCGTGGCGCCCCTCCTCCTTATGTTGATATTGCGCATTGTCGGGAGGCCAATTAGTCTTTTGAATATCGCAATATCAATGTTCACTTGCACATTTATGCAAGCAAAGAAACCGAAGAGTCGCGCGCTGCTCGGGCAGCTCAGCGACATGGATCTCCGCCTGCTGCGGGTCTTCAAGGGCGTCGTGCAGTGCGGCGGGATGGCGGCGGCCGAACTGGAACTGAATATCGGCATCTCGACGATCAGCCGGCACGTGAAGGATCTGGAAACGCGCCTCGGCCTCGTGCTGTGCCGGCGCGGCCGCGCGGGCTTCACGCTGACGCCCGAGGGCCAGACGGTGTACGAGGAGACGTTGCGGCTGCTCGCGTCGATGGAAGCATTTCGCAGCAGGATCGACGGCATTCATGACCGGATGGGCGGCGAACTGCACATTGCGGTATTCGACAAGACGGCCACCAACGCGAACGCGCGGCTCGGCGACGCGATCCGCCAGTTCGCCGACGAAGCCCCTGACGTCGCGCTGAACCTGCATGTCGCGTCGATCAACGAGGTCGAGCGCGGGATCATCGACGGCAGCTATCAGGTCGGGATCATTCCCGCGCACCGCAACTCGGGCAGCCTCGTGTACTCGGAGCTGTTCGACGAACGGATGCTGCTCTACTGCGGCCGCCAGCATCCGCTCTACGATGCGCCGCATGGCAAGCTCACGTGGACGACGATCGGCAACCATGCGTTCGCGGGCCTCGGTTTCCATTCGCCGAACATGGAGCTGAGCCACCGCGCGAAGCTCACGCGCAGCGCGACCGCGTCGGACCAGGAGTCGATCGCGACGCTGATCCTGTCCGGCCGCTATCTCGGCTTCCTCCCCGACCATTACGCGGAAAGCTTCGAAAACAAGGGGCTGATGCAGCCGATCGCACCGCACCGGTTCAATTACCGGTGCCGGTTCGTGAGCCTGCTGCGGCGCTCGCCGCGGCCGTCGCGGGCCGCGCTGCTGTTCCAGACCTGCCTCGAAGCCGCGCATGCGGTGGCGCGGCCGGCGGCGTAACGACTGTCGTGGATGAGTAGCTGAGTAGCTGAGCGGCCGGGTGGCCGGGTGGCCGGGTGGCCGGGTGGCTGGGTGGCTGGGTGGCTGGACGGTTTGAGAGCGACGACGCACTGGCGATACGCGGCTCAACTGCAGTCGCGCTTCCCGCGCACGAGGGTCGAGGGCGACAGTATCTATATCGAGGAAGGCCGCATCTGGACGTCGGCGGGC
>NZ_JAAGPB010000455.1:0-6590 GCF_017104585.1 Burkholderia sp. Ac-20392 | reverse complement strand
GGTCGCCCGCGGCCACGTCGGCGGTGTCGGCCGCGCTGCCGCATCTCGCCTCGCCCGGCAATCCGCTGACGCTGGGCGACGATGCGCGTCCCGAGCATTTTGCCGCGGCGGTCAAGGCGCTCGCGCCGTTTCCGCAAACGGGCACGCTGTTCGTCGTCCATTCGACTTCCCACAGCGCGCCGGCCGACGCGGTTGCGCACACGCTGATCGAATCACGGCAGTACGCGCATCGCGGCATCCTCGCGTGTTTCTTCGGCGCGGTCGACGCGGCGACGCGCGATGCGCTGCACGCGAACGGCATTCCCGTGCACACCACGCCGCAGCGGCTCGCGCGTGCGTATGCGCGTCTCGTCGACTACAACCTCGGGCGGCAACTGCTTATGCAGACGCCCGAGGGTACGCCGCCGCAGCCGGCCGAGTGCGTTGCGTCCGCGCAGGCCGACGCGCGCCGGATGGTCGAAACCGGCCAGCATGAGCTGACCGGCGAAGCCGCGCTGCACTGGCTGTCCCGTTTCGGCCTGCAGGGCGAGCCGGTCGTCGAGCCGGCCGGGAGGAAAGTCGTCGATGTCACCGTCGACATGTACGACGATTCGAACTTCGGCCCGGTGTTTCGCTATGCCGTGCCGCCCGCGGACGGTGTATCGGCGCCGTTCGTCGTCTATGGCCTGCCGCCGCTGAACACCGTGCTCGCCCGCGCGGTGATGGAGCGCTCGCCGTATGCGCGCAGCACGCCCATCGAACCGACGCTCGACGCGTTGACGGCGCTGTCGCAGGTCGTCTGCGACGTGCGCGAAGTCGTGGCGATGTCGGTCACGCTGCGCGTGCTGCCCGACCGCGCGCACGTGATCGCACCGCGCATCACGCTCGCAGCGGGGCGCAGCCGGCTCGCGATCATGCCGTATCCGCGCCACCTCGAGCAGACGCTCGAGTGGCGCGGCGAGACGGTGACGATCCGCCCGATCCGTCCGGAAGACGAGGCCGCGCACAACGAGCTGCTCGGCGCGATGACACCGGACGATCTGCGGATGCGTTTCTTCGGCGCGGTGCGCAGCTTCGATCACTCGCAGGTCGCGCGCATGACGCAGATCGACTACGACCGTGAGATGGCGTTCATCGTGTCGTTCACCGATGTGTCGGGGCGCGACCACACGCTCGCGGTGGCGCGCGCGGTGGCCGATCCCGACAACGAGACGGCGGAGTTCGCGATCGCGGTACGACCCGATCAGAAGGGCAAGGGGCTCGGCCGGCTGATGATGACGCGGATCATCGACTACGCGCGCTCGCGCGGAACCGCATGGATGATCGGCGAGGCGCTGCGCGAGAACTCGGCGATGATCTCGCTGGCGAAGGCGTGCGGGTTTGCCGTGTCGACGACAGAGGAGCCGGGCGTCGTCGGCTTCAGGATGAAGCTGCAGCCGTAGCGTGTGTCGGCGGCCCAACGCGCGGATGCGTCGCATGCGGTGGATGTCTCCGGCCTGCCTGCGCGTTGCGGATGTTCCCATTCAGGGATGCAGAGCGTCCGAACCTGTCTCGCAAGCGAAGCCACCGCGAACGTGTTGGCGCCTGTTCGCAATGGAAATATCGACGCACAAATGGTACCGGTCAGGCACCGCGCGACGCGTACCGCTTGCCGCGATTTCCGTTCCGCGTCGCCGTTTTCAGCAAGGTATCCGCGCGCATTTACCGCCGCATTCCACCCTCGAAAATTCGAACTTGCCCAAAAGGTGAGATTTTTCGGGAGCCGCGGGTGAGCTTCTCCGGGAAGGTGGTGGTGAGCCGATACGGGAGCGCTCGGTGAGCCTTCCCGGGAGTGGCCGGTGAGACTCTGCGGGAACGGCCGGTGAGCGTCTCCGGGAGGCGTGGGTGAGCCTTTCCGGGGCGTGTCGGTGAGGGTCTCCAGGAGCCTGGGTGAGCTTTTTCGGGAGGCGCAGGTGAGCGCTTGCGGGACGCCAAGGTGAGACTTTTCGGGAGCACCCGGACGCACGGCTCCCGCAAGCGCAGCGCCGGCCTGGGCCGGCGTCACGCAGGGTGCGGGCACGCATGAACCGTGCCCGTGGCTACGTTCAGGCGGCGAGTTTCAACGCCGCGTCGTTCACCTGGTCGCGCGAAATCGCGAGTTCCTCGAGGTGCGGATCGGCATAGACCGCGCCGGTTTCGCGCTCGAGACGGGCGATCGTCAGTGCACAGCGCGCGGTGTCCTTCGGCATCGCGATGAAGCGCTTGACCGATTCGCCGGACGTGAACGCTTCGAACAGCGCGCCGCGCACGTCGTCCGGAAGCGTCTTGGTCCACTGGTACGGCTTGCCGTTGAACGTGATCGACGGCGGCAGCGTGCGTTCCTTCTTGGTCGCCGTGATGAGCCCGTAGGTGCGGGCTGCGTCGCCGATCTGTTCGGGCGAGAAGAGTTCGTCGGGCGTGATGTCGAACTGCTCGATGTAGCTCTCGATCGCCTGCATTGCAGCGGTACGATCGTCGCGCTTCTTCTGCGCGCGCGCGACGATATCGCGCAGCTCGTCCGCCTCTTCAGGCGTGATCGTGAAGCTTGCCTGCTTCTGCTGAAGTTCGGAGAAACGCTGGAATTCTTGATCGTTCAGAAGTTTGGCCATGACATCCATCGGACACGACGGCCGCGACAACCGGCCGCCGTAGTTTTTGAGAGGGCCGCTATTTTAGCGTAGCGCCGTGTGCGCACGATATGGCACCGTGTGCCGCGCTCCGCAGTGGGGTGGTGCGCGACCGGGCGCGACGCGATTGCGCCGCCCCCGGTGCGCTCCGCCGAGCCTGCGCGTCAGCAGGTCTCGTCGCGGCACATCGACAGATTGGCGGCCGTGTCGCGCAATCCTTCGACAACCTTGTCGACGGACGGCGCCGTGTGCGCATCGATCCTGCGCATGTACGGGCAGGTCAGCACCGCGATCGCATGGCCGGACGGCCCGAGGATCGGCGCGGTCAGGTCGGTCACGCCGTATGCCTGGCGGCTGTCCTGGCGCAGGTAACCGTCCTGCCGGATGGACTGGCACGCATACGCGAGTTCCTGCTCGTTCAGCGGCCCTTCGCCCTTGACCTTGCGGTGCTCGGCGAGCATGTGCGCGCGCTGCTCGGCGCCCTGGAACGACAGCATCACGCGTCCCGACGCCGTATCGGCGAGCCCGACGCGCGAGCCGAGCCGGACCGATACGCCCCACGGGCCGGGCCCGTCGACCTGCGCGATCACGAGCAGGTTGCCGCGATCGTAGACGGACAGGTGGCACGATTGTTCGGAGGAGTCGGCGAAACGCTGCATCGGCGGCAAGGCCTCGGCGATCAGCCGGCTCATCGGTGGATGCCGGTGCGCGAGCGAGAACAGCTTGAGGCTGAGCGTGTAGCGGTCGCCGCCGGTCGAGCGCATCACGTAGCGGCGCGCGACGAGGCGTTCGAGCATCCGGTAGATCTCGCTCGCGTTACGGCCGAGTTCCTTCGTGATTTCGGTACGGGTGAGGCCTTCTTTCTGCTCCGACAGGAGTTCGAGAATGTCGAGACCCTTGTCGAGCGCGGGTGCGCGATAGCGGTCGATTGCGCCCATCGATTCCCGTGCGTCGCAGCCGGGAAGCAGGTCGTTGGTTGTTTGCATTGTCGGTGTGAAGTTGGGGGGATTACTTTCGATCGATTGGCGACGCACGCTGGCCGATTCTGCAACACGCATGTGTCGAGCCCGCATGTGGCGACGAACGCCATCCGTTTGAGCTTAACAACAAACATTTAGTGTGCAATGCAGCGTCTTTTTACCGATCGTTACCGGACAAGAACGGATCGATTCCGTTTCGGGATGACAGGGAAGCCCCGAATACCCGGTATTCATGACAGGTGGCACCGGTTCAAGGTGTCCGAAAGGAAATCGGGCGACGGCGTTGCCCGCGATGCTGCGCCGCAGCGTCCGCAGGCGCACCAATAGTCGGTATCCGTCGCGCGTCATTTCACGGCGCGCGGCCGATGGTACAAAGGCTGGCGGGCCAACGACGGTGTGGCCGCGCGTGAAGCCGGCCGGTACGGGCCGGACCATGTCGCGGGTGCCGGGCCGTCGTCGCCGATGCGCAGACCGGCGGCCGCCCGTTCGATGCGCGCCGTACTTCCGTCCGGCGCCACGATCGCTGCGCCCGCGCGACCCTCGCGCGTCGACGGCATGCCGGATGCGGCGCCGACGCGCGCAATCGACGATCGACAATCAGTCCGGCGCGCGGCCACTGAAGGCCGAGTCGGCCGGTATCCTGTCCCATTCGACAACAGAGGTTGACCACGATGAAACTGCTTCGCTATGGCCCGTCCGGCCAGGAAAAGCCCGGTATTCTCGACGCGGACGGCCGGATTCGCGACCTGTCCGCGCACGTGCCGGACCTGTCCGGCGATGTGCTGTCCGACGCGGGTCTCGCGCGGCTGCGCGCGATCGATCCGGCCACGCTGCCGCTCGTGTCGGGCGAGCCGCGCATCGGCGCGTGCGTCGGGCACGTCGGCAAATTCATCGGCATCGGCCTGAACTATGCCGATCACGCGGCCGAAGCCGGCATGCCGGTGCCGAAGGAGCCGGTCGTGTTCGGCAAATGGACGAGCTCGATCTGCGGCCCGAACGACGGCATCGACATCCCGAAGGGCTCGGTCAAGACCGACTGGGAAGTCGAGCTGGGCGTCGTGATCGGTGCAACCTGCAAGGACGTCGACGAAGCGCGCGCGCTCGATTACGTCGCGGGCTACTGCGTCGTCAACGACGTGTCCGAGCGCGAATGGCAGATCGAGCGCGGCGGCCAGTGGGACAAGGGCAAGGGCTTCGACACGTTCGGCCCGATCGGTCCGTGGCTGGTCACGCGCGACGAGGTGCCCGATCCGCAGCGTCTCGACCTGTGGCTCGAAATCGACGGCCAGCGTTTTCAGAACGGCAACACGCGCACGATGGTGTTCACCGTCGCACAGCTGATCGCCTATCTGTCGAGCTGCATGACGCTGCAGCCGGGCGACGTGATCACGACCGGCACGCCGCCGGGCGTCGGCATGGGCATCAAGCCGTCGCCGGTATTCCTGAAGGCCGGCCAGATGGTGCGCCTCGGTGTCGAAGGACTCGGCGAGCAACTGCAGCACACGCGCGACGCGCGATAACCGCGCACCCGGCGATCCCGTCGAACGACCGCCGCCGGCGGTCGTCGGGCGCCGGATACCGATGATTCGAAGACAAGGGCCCGATTCCGCATGGCGCGGAATCGGGCCCTTGGCCTTGGTACGCGAGCTGGATCAGACGACGTTGTCGAGTTCGCAATGCGCTTCCAGTCGATACCCGTCGGGATCGACGACGAACGCTGCGTAGTAGCCGGGGCCGTAGTGTTCGCGCTTGCCCGGCCCGCCGTTGTCCTGGCCGCCGTGCTCGAGTGCGGCACGGTAGAACGCGTCGACTTCGACGGGCGAAGCAGCCCTGAACGACAGGTGCATCCCCGAGTCGGGATCGGGGGGCGACGGGACGAGCCGCATATTGCAACCACAGCTGCGGCTCGGTTGCGCCGTACCCGATGGATTCGTCGTCGCTATACAGCCGTTTGTAGCCGAGTGCGCCGAGCGTGCTGTCGTAGAACGCGCGACTGCGGCCGACGTGTGCAACGCCGAACGAAAGGTGATCGATCATCTGCTGTCTCCTTTGACTGAGGGGGAATTTCAGTGCAGCAACGTTGTTTTAACCACCATGCTGGTTATGTTAGAAAGCGTCCGCGGGCTTGTCAACCGGCATGGTGGTTAGATACGATCCGGGCATGAGCGATACGCAACCTTCCGTCACGATGGACTGCCTGATCCCGACGCCACCCGAAACCCTGAGCATCGATTTCGCGAACACGCTGTACTGGCGCGGCAGCGATCCGCCGACGGAAACCTTCGGCACGATGGACGACCTGCTGTCATGGTGTCGCGACCAGGCTGGCGTGCCGGCCGGTCTGGCGAAAGCGTGCCGCGCGCTTGGTGAAGAGGCGGGGGAGCCGGCGATGCTGGCGCGCGCGCTCGCATTGCGCGAGGCGCTGTATCGGCTCTTTCATGCGCAGGCCGAGCAGCGCGAGCCGCAGGCCGACGATCTCGCATTGCTCGGCGGCTTCCTGGCGGAAGCGACGCCGCGCGTCGCGCTGGCGCGCATCGATGGCGGCTATGCGTGGCGGATCGGGGAGGGGCGTGCGACGCTGGCCGGGCTGCTGAGCCCGGTACTGTGGTCGGCGATCGACCTGCTCGGCGGTGCGCGGCTCGCGAAGGTCAAGCGTTGCGCGAACGACGCGTGCCAATGGCTGTTCATCGACGACAGCAAGAACGGCAGCCGCCGCTGGTGTTCGATGTCGTCGTGCGGCAATCGTGCGAAGGCGTACCGCCACTATCACAAGGCCGACTGACGGTCGGCCCGTTCACTGCACGGCAGCCGCCCCTACTTCGCCGACAACTTCCGCCACAGTGTCGTCTTGCTGATGCCGAGCATCGCGCATGCGCGGTCGCGGTCGCCGCCGCATGCGTCGAGTACCGCGCGGATCTCGTCGGCTTCCGCGCGACGGCGGCGCGCTTGCAGTGTCTGCGCATCGTCGCTGTCGGCCGCGTCGGGA
>NZ_JAAGPB010000454.1:0-233 GCF_017104585.1 Burkholderia sp. Ac-20392 | reverse complement strand
AAAAAAAAAAAAAAAAAAAATATCATTACACTCTCTTCCACCAATTTTAGCTCTTCTCACATCTTATTCACTCATCTCACCTCACTTTCTATATCCTCTCTCTCCGCCTTCGTCGCGCTATCCTGTTCTCTCGTCACTTACTTGCACTTAATCTATCTCCCCATGCTCACCTCTTTCGACTTTTCGTTCTTTCGCTACTTTCCTCTCTCGCACTACTGCATCTTACGTACCTT
>NZ_JAAGPB010000453.1:0-6721 GCF_017104585.1 Burkholderia sp. Ac-20392 | reverse complement strand
CGGGGCGACGAAACGGCCGTTCACGTAGTTGCGTTCGGTGCGCATGAAGTGACTCCTCCGATGAATGCAGGCGGATCGCTTCGAGTGGCGAACACGCGTGGCAAGGGATAGAGGCCATTCTGTTCATGCGTTTAGCGCACGACAAACGACTTATTTTCGCGCCGAGCATGAGAAAAACGCACGTTACTCGGTGAATCGACCGGAGTCGCCCGTCCGGCAAGGCTGCGGTGGCGCGGATGGAGGGCGGGGCGGGCGGTGGCCTGTCGTATTTTCCGACGGGGCCGAATGCGGACGGGCGTGGAAGCCGGTAAGGTGTCGCCCGCGGCGGGTGGTCGAGGGCGATCGGGGGCGGATCGCGGGCTAGGCCAGCGGCACTTGCGGCAGCGGCGACGACGGTTCGAGATGGCGCTTCGCGAGCCACACTTCCTGCTGCAGCCAGTCGCGGAACTGGACGATGTGCGGCAGGTTCGTCTGCTCGGGCCGCGTGACGAACCAGTACGACTGGTGGCCGTCGACGTGCACGTTGAGCACCTGCATCAGTTGCCCGGTCGCGAGTTCGCGCGCGACCATGTGGCGGTCGGCGATCGTAATGCCCAGACCGTCGATCGCCGCGCGGATCGCATGGTCGAGCAGGTCGAATTCGTAGCCGCCGCGCGTGTCGACGTCGGCGATGCCGGCCGCCTTCAGCCAGTGCTGCCAGGTCAGGTAGCGCTGGTCGTCGGTGGCGAGCACGTGCAGCAGCGTGAAGCGGTTCAGGTCGATCGGCGCGCCGTCCTGTCGAAGTCGCGCATACAGCGCGGGCGCACAGACGGCGATATGCTGCTCCTGCATCAGCAGCGCGTTGTCGAAGCCGTCCCATTCGCCGTCGCCGAACCGGATCGCGCAGTCGAGCACGCGCGATTCGCCGAGGCTGTCGTGGATGCGGGTCGTGAGGCTCAACTCGAATTCGGGATGCGCGTCGCGCAGCCGGCCGAGGCGCGGCATCAGCCACCGCGCGGCGAAGGTGGGCGGCACGTTCGCGCGCAGGCGGTTCAGGTGGGTTTTTTCCTGCAGGCTGCGCACGGTCAGCTCGATCTTGTCGAACGATTGCTGCAGCGCGCGCAGCAGCACGCGGCCGGCCGCAGTCAGTTCGAGCTGGTGATGGCGGCGCTCGAGCAGGGGCTCGCCGAGCTGCCCCTCGAGCTGGCGAACCTGGCGGCTCACCGCGCTTTGCGTCACGTTGAGCAGTTCGGCCGCGCGCGTGAAGCTGCCGGTGCGGCCGGCCATCTCGAAGGCTTTCAGCGCATTCAGCGCCGGCATCTTGCGTCTCACGGGGCGGTGTCGTGTTTGGTGCGGGATGCTTATTGTAGGCGGGTGGCGCGGGTGCGGGGACGATGAATGGCGGCGACGGAGGGCGCGGGGGTTTTACGGTATGGCAGTGGGTGCGCCTTGTTGCGACAAGGTTGCCCGCAGGAGGGCCGGTGATGCCGGCCGGCAACGACACGAACGATACGAACGAAAGGGACACACATCATGCGACGCCTGCCATCGTTGATCGCACTGCGATTTTTCGAGGAGACCGCGCGTCACCTGAGCTTCAACCGTGCGGCGGTTTCGCTGTGCGTGACGCAGGGGGCGGTGAGCCGGCAGATCCGGCTGCTCGAGGAAGCGCTCGGCGCGCGGCTGTTCGAGCGCGATCACAAGGGCGTGCGCCTGACCGATGCCGGCGAGCGGTTGCTGCCGTTCGTCGGGCAGGCGTTCGACACGATCGAGCGTGGCGTCGGCGAAATCGCCGCCACGCGGCCGGGTGCGAAACGGCGGCTGACGGTGTCGCTGCCGCCGACGTTCGCGACGCAGTGGTTTTCGCCGCGGCTCGGCACGCTCGCGGAGGCGCTGCCCGACGTCGAGCTGTCGATCCGTACGGAGCCGACGGACGATTGCCATTGCCACATCCGCTTCGGACGCGCGGCGCGCGCCGGGATGCAGTCGGAGCTGCTGATGATGGAGCGGCATGCGCTCGTCGGTGCGCCGCGTTATCGCGGCGATGCGCTGGATGTGCTGCTCGGCCGGTTGCCGTCGCTGCATGTGCTGCACGAAGGCAAGCGCCTCGCGCTGTGGGCCGACTGGTGCGACCAGGCGGGCGTGCCGCTGGCGCGGATCGGTGACGGTATCGAGTTTTCCACGCTGGAGCAGGCGATCCGCGCGGCGCGCAAGGGCGCGGGGCTGGCGGTGGTCGACCTGAACATGATCGAGGAGGAGATCGGCGAAGGCAGCCTCGTGCGGCTGTCGCCGGTGCAGCCGATCGGGCCGTTCGGGTATTGGCTCGATGTCGAGCCGGAGAGTGTGGCGGTCGAGCCGGTGGTCGCGTTTGCCGCGTGGTTGCGGGGGCAGGCGGGGAGGAGGGGGTAGGGCGGGTGCGTCGATGCTGAGACGCGGCTGATCTTTCGGTGGAAGCAATCGGATCAGTCCGCGCGTGTCGTGCTCTTCTCGCGGTGTTGGCGTGTGTCAACGATCGTTACCGGGAACAGCGATAGCCACGATCATTGACGGCCTGGACCATGCGGATTCCCTCCGTCGCGGCTGATTACGAGTCGGGATCCAGGCCGAAGTGCATGAGTGTTTCCCGGCGCGCCATGGCTTCTGCTTCGGCATCCGAGATGCTCGGCAACTGGCACTTCGAGGGATCGATGCGTCCCACGTTGAAGACGGCTCGTTTCGGCGGGGAGGTGGATGTGACGGTGGCCCGTGCGTCGTGCTCGATGGCAGATTTGCGCATGACCCGAGCCAGGCTGTGATGGAGTTCGCGCGTGACGACTGCATCAAGGAGCCGGCGGGCTTCCGAGAGGCGAACGGGACGATGTTCGCTCGTCGGGCGCCCACGGCGCGTGATCCGGAACCCTGCGATCGGAGTGTGCTTTGCGTTCATTCGTAAATCCCCTTTTCGATCAAGTAGTTCTGCAACGTCCGCACGGATTTTCCGTGCGGCGTAACGTCGAAAGTCATCCAGCGATGCGATCCCGCGACGCGCCAGAAATCTCGCCCGAATCGCGTCGCATAGAGTGCGTGCAGCGATCGAAGTGACCCGTCGGCCAGACCGACCGGGTCGCTCTGGAAATACTGGAACAGGGCTGCTTCGTCGCTTTGCTGGTCGGGAATGGGGGCATCGAAACCGAGCCGAGGCCAGGCGTAGTACCCAAACAGTCGACGCCCGCCGGGTTTTGGCGCCGCCTTGCGGCCACCCGCTGCCAATGCGTTGATGCGGGTGATTCCCAGCGTATCGCACGCTCTTGCGATCCGCCATAGCATGGCCGCTCCGAGGCCGGCGATAGCGCTATCAGCCAGATCGATTGTTTTGAGTTCGAGTGCGAATGTGTCCGATTCTCGGAAGACGGCGATGCGGTTTTCGGATCGGATCAACGCGGAATGGGTGACGCTGAAAGTCAACCTGTCTGCGCTGTCGAGATAGGCTTGAATGTCCGATCCGGCGGGTGCTCCGCACAACGCAACGAGTAGTGCATCGGGAATGTCATCGGCCACCCCAAGCAACGCGGAAATATCCAGGTCGTTTCGATCGACCTCGAGCCGATCGTCGAAGTACGACGTTTCGTATGGCAGAACATGGCCGAGATCGACATGTGGCGCGGGCATGGCGTCCGGCGATGAATGGAAAGCCCCCAGCATATCGACGCGAATCCGACTGGCAGAGTCCGCCAAACGGCCAATCCGATCACGAGACGGAGCGACCGCCCGTCCCGCCCACCTTACGACCAGTCGAACGTCAGCAGCGCCACGCGGCTGACCGGTTCGTAAAACAGCAGAATCCAGTCCGCCCCCATCGCGCGATATTCCCACCCGGTCACACCGGCGACGAAGCGAAAGCGCGCGCCGTCGGGGCCGATCGGCCGGATGTTGTCGGGATCGCTGTCGTCGACCGGAAAGTCGGAGGTGCCCGACCAGTGGCCCCAGCCGACCGATCCGCCGAGCTGGTCGATCAGGTTGCACGGCTTTTCCTGGCTGAAATCGCGCTCGTCCGGCGCGTACTGGTTGGACGAGTAGAGCACGCCGTATTCGGCGAACCGCTTGCGCGCGGTGTCGATGCTGGCCTGTTGCTCGGCGTAGTGCGCCTCCAGTTCCTCGCGATAGCCCGTGTCATGCGCGCCGGGCGGGTTTTCCAGATAGAAGTAGCGCGGGTCGCCGAGCAGCGTGTAGCGGTTGTCGTCGTCGAGCCGGAATCCGATCCAGTTCGCGCGGAGATAGTCGTTGTGATACGCGGCCGTGTCCTGCCCGACGAGCCCGTCGTACGGTTCGACGGGGCTGAGCAGGTGGATCCAGCCCTCCCACGATGGATTGACCGCCGACAGGTCGATCGACACGAGCGGATGCAGGTGGCGCGCGAGTGCGGCATGGGGCTCGGCAAAGACGTCGGCGTCTGGCGGATAGACCTTCAGGCTAGGTTGTGGCGTGACGATGTCTTCAATCATGATCGCTGCTCGCACGGTGAGGGTCCGGTAAGGCTACACGAGTGCGCGCGAAAACCGGATGAATGTCCGGCGCCGCAGCGGCCTGCCGGGGCGCCTCCCGTTCCTTCCATCCGCCCGATCGGCACTTCGAAAACATTCGCGCCGATCCTTCGGAGATTGTCTTCTTGATAATAGTTGATAGCCACGATACGCTTGGTGGATCGAATTCAATCCGGCCGGGAGGTCGACATGATCAGTGCGGAACTGGGCCAGCAGCTGGAGACTTACGTCGCGAAGCTGGTCGAATCGGGGCGCTATGGATCCAAGAGCGAAGTGCTTCGCGAAGGCGTGCGCCTGATCCAGGATCGCGAAGCGCAACTGAATGCGCTGGACGCGGTGATCGCGCGCAGCCTTGCCGATGCGGAAGCAGGACGCGGCGCCGAGGCGGCGGAAGTCTTCGATCGTCTCGAGGCGAAGTATCGGGCCCAGGCAGACCGTCAGGCCTGACCGTGCACCTGTCCGACTTTGCGATTACCGAACTCGAGGCGATCGCGGATTACATTGCACGCGACAACCCGCAACGCGCCGTGACGTTCGTGCGGGAGATCCGCGATAAGTGCCTGAGTCTTGCCGCGATGCCGCTGGCGTTTCCGCTGGTGCCGCGCTTCGAGCGTCACGGCGTGCGGCACCGCGTGTACGGCAACTACCAGATCTTCTATCGGGTCGTCGGCGATCCGCCGACGCGGATCGACATTCTTCACATCCTGCACGGTGCGCGGGACTACGCGTCGATCCTGTTCTGAGCGAACGCGCGCATCGCATCGGGTTCGTTCGAATCGCGCGTAGCGTCCTCGGCGTATCAGCGACAGGTTGATGCGAGCCCGATGAAGCAGGTGAGCATGCAACCCGCCTCCACGTTCAATGCCCCGACGCCTCCTCCAGCGTCAGATGCTTCGTCTCCGGCGCCCACGCGATCGACACGATCATCCCCACCAGCAGCACGCCCGCGAGCGCGAACATCGTCGCGTGAAAGCCGAGCGTCGCGATGCCGACCGGCAGCAGGAACGTGCCGATCGCCGAACCGAGCCGGCTGCACGCGATCGCGAGACCCACGCCGCTCGCGCGCACTTCGGTCGGGAAGCACTCGGGCGGGAACACGCCGACGAGGTTGCTGAATGCCGACATCGTCAGCGTGAAGATCGCGAACGCGACGATCATTGCGATGGCCGCCGCCGACGGCAGCACCGCCAGCGCGACGAGCGATGCGCACGTCACCGCGAACGAGCCGATCAGGAAGCCGCGCCGCGACAGCCGGATCGTCAGCCAGATGCCGATCAGCGCGCCGAGCACGAGGAAGCCGTTCAGCAGCAGGTCCGCGCCGAACCCTTCGGCGAGGCCGATCGTCTTCAGGATCGTCGGCAGGAACGTGTAGATCGCGAAGTACGGAATCACGAGGCACACGAAGAACGCACAGTTGAAAACCGTGCGGCGGATCAGGTCACGCTGGAACAGCCGCGAGAAGCCGGTATTCGCATGCGGTTCGGCCGAACCGTCGAGCATCACGTGCGGCCCGAAATGTTTCGCGACGATCGCACGTGCTTCTTTCTCCCGGCCCTTGCCGAGCAGCCAGCGCGGCGACTCGGGCGTGCCGATCCGCAGCACCAGCACGATCAGCGCAGGCAACGCCGCCGACGCGAGCAGCCAGCGCCATGCATCGGGCGTGGCGTCGCTGTACGCGAGGCCGAGCACGTTCGCGGCGACATAGCCGATCGTCCAGATCACGCTGAACGAACCGAGCAGCGCGCCGCGATGCTTGCGCGGTGAGAATTCGGCGAGGATCGCATGGCCGACCGTGAAGTCGCCGCCCATCCCGAAGCCGATCAGCACGCGCAGCAAACACAGTTCGAGCGGCGAGCTGACGAAGAACTGCGCGAACGCGGCCGCCGTGATGATCACGAAGCTCGTCAGGAAGATCTTCTGCCGGCCCATCCGGTCGGACAGCCAGCCGAACACGAGGCTGCCGAAGAAGATGCCGATCAGCGCCGAGCTGCCGATCATCCCCATCCAGAACGCGTCGATCGGCATCTGTTTGCCGAGCGCGGCGAGTGCGTAGCCGATCGTGCCGAGCGTGTAGCCCTCGGTGAAATGCGCGCCGAACGTCAGGCCGGCGATCTTCACGTGGAAGCGGTTGAGCGGCACGTCGTCGAGCGCGACGGGGCGGTGCGGCGCATCGGCGCCACGCGACAGCGGCAACGCGCGTGCGGCGCCGGATTGAACGTTGA
>NZ_JAAGPB010000452.1:0-6926 GCF_017104585.1 Burkholderia sp. Ac-20392 | reverse complement strand
GCCCGCATACGCGACGCGTGCGCCGAGCCGCGCGGCCTGGTCGGCGAAGATCGCCGGCGCGCCGCTCGGAAACGGCCCTTCGAACAGGCCCGGTGTATCGAAGCCCTGGCCGCGTTCGGCGGCGACGAATTCGGCGAGCAGTTCGCCGGCAACGACGATCTCGGCCATCAGGCGTGCCCTCCTCGTGCGCCGGCGGCCGCGTCGTCGCGGGCCGGGCGGCTGGTGGCGCGTGCGAGCGGCACCATGTCAGCTCATCCAGTTGCCGCCGTCGACGTTCAGCGTCTGGGCGGTAACGTAATCGGCGTCGGACGACGCGAGGAACAACGCGGCGCCGGTCAGGTCGCCCGGCACGCCCATGCGGCCGAGCGGCACGGCTTCGCCGACGAGCCGCTTCTTCTCGCCGAGCGGCCGGTTCTCGTAGCGTGCGAACAGCGCATCGACCTGCTCCCACATCGGCGTGTCGACGACGCCCGGCGCGATGCCGTTCACGTTGATCCGGTGCGGCGCGAGCGCGAGCGCGGCCGACTGCGTATAGCTGATCACCGCGGCCTTGGTCGCGCAGTAGTGCGAAACGAGCGCCTCGCCACGACGCCCGGCCTGCGACGACATGTTGACGATCTTGCCGCCGCGTCCCTGCTCGACCATCCGCTGCGCGACGGCCTGCATCAGGAAGAACAGCCCTTTCACGTTGACCGCGAACAGCCGGTCGAACACGTCCCACGATTCGTCGAGGATCGGGCGCATGTCGAACAGCGCCGCGTTGTTGAACAGGATGTCGACGCCGCCGAAGCGTTCGACCGTCGTGGCAACGATCCGCTCGATGTCGTCGCGGCGCGTGACGTCGGCGGTGACGGCCACCGCGCGGCCGGGGTTCGCCTCGATGAGCCGCGCAAGCGAGCCGCCTGCCGGCTTCAGGTCGACGAGCACGCAGCGTGCGCCCTCGTCCAGATAGCGTTGCGCGACCGCCTCGCCGATGCCGCTTGCGGCGCCCGTCAGGATCGCGACCTTGTCTTGCAGTCTCACTGGCTGTCTCCGGTTCGTTCTGCTTGTCGACGGCTGCGAGGTGAGCGAACGCTCGCGAACCGATCAATTGCTCTGTTGGTGATCGAATGATCGGATACGCGATTCACGCTGTCAAGACGACGTGACGGCTTTCTATGACGCGCTGCGGCACGACGGCGCACCGCGGCAACCCGCCGCGCACGCCCGGCAAGGCACAGCGCGCACGGTGCGGCGCGGTCGGATCGGCAATGAAGGGGACGGAGCGAGGGCGGAAGGCGGATTTCGCGCTGCACGGCGCGGCGATACGTTATATCATCGCCATACTTTGTTTCATCGCCCTGCCTCACGCCATGGCTACCTCATCGTCCATTGACGCCCGGCTGTCCCGGGCCGACGCATTCGCCGCCGAGCACGGGCTCGCGTGGACGCCGCTGCGCCGTCAGGTCTACGAACGCGTGCTGGCCGCGCAGCGCCCGATCGGCGCGTACGACCTGCTCGCCGAGCTCGAGCCGCAGCGCGGCCGCGTGCCGCCCACGACCGTCTATCGCGCGCTCGATTTCCTCGTCGAGCACGGCTTCATCCACCGGATCGAATCGAAGAACGCGTTCTTCGCGTGCTGCGAGATCGGCGTGCCGCACGAAGGCCAGTTCCTGATTTGCGATTCGTGCGGCGACACCGTCGAGATTCCCGGCGGCGACCTCGCGAAGCAGTTGTCCGCGAGCGAGCCCGCGCACGGCTTCGAAGTCCACCACCAGGTCGTCGAGCTGAGCGGCCTGTGCGGGCACTGCAAGCACAAGCCCGTACAACGCTGACGCATCTCGCGCGGCGCACGCGCCGCCCCTTCCAACGAGGAGTTCCATGTCCATTGCCCTGAAGCGCGCGCCGCGGCGTGCCCTGTCGCCTGTCCGCTGGCTCGCCACCGCCGTCGCCGCGCTGTCGCTCGCGACGCCCGCGTTCGCGCAGGCCGCGACCGTCAACGTCGTGGCCGCCGAGAATTTCTACGGCGATGTCGCGTCGCAGATCGGCGGCAGCCACGTCGCGGTCACGAGCATCCTCAGCAATCCGGACCAGGATCCGCACCTGTTCGAAGCCAGCCCGAAAACGGCCCGCGCACTCCAGCACGCGCAGGTCGTGATCTACAACGGCGCCAACTACGATCCGTGGATGAGCAAGCTGCTCGGCGCGTCGAAGCAGGCAAAGCGCGCGACCATCGTCGTCGCCGATCTGGTCGGCAAGAAGGCCGGCGACAACCCGCACCTGTGGTACGACCCGGCGACGATGCCTGCCGCCGCGCGCGCGATCGCGGCCGAGCTCGGCCGCGCCGATCCGGCGAACAAGGCCGAATACGACGCGAACCTGCAGAAGTTCGTTGCCTCGCTGAAGCCCGTCGACGACAAGGTCGCCGCGCTGCGCGCGCAGTACAAGGGCGTGCCGGTCACGGCCACCGAGCCCGTGTTCGGCTACATGTCCGACGCGATCGGCCTCGACATGCGCAACCAGCGCTTCCAGCTCGCGACGATGAACGACACCGAGGCGAGCGCACAGGACGTCGCCGCGTTCGAGAACGACCTGCGCAAGAAGCAGGTGCGCGTGCTGATCTACAACAGCCAGGCTGAAGAACCGATGACCAAGCGCCTGCTGAAGATCGCGCGCGACGGCGGCGTGCCGACCGTCAGCGTCACCGAGACGCAGCCGGCCGGCAAGACCTTCCAGCAATGGATGGCCGGCCAGCTCGACGCGCTCTCGACCGCGCTGGCCGCCGGCAAGAAATAAACCACCGTAACGACATGACCGCCACTCCTCACGCACTCGCCGTCGATCGCGTCACGCTCGAACTGGGCGGACGCACGATCCTGCGCGACGTCAGCTTCTCGATCGAACCCGGCGAATTCGTCGGCGTGCTCGGGCCGAACGGCGCGGGCAAGACGACGCTGATGCGCGCGGTGCTCGGCCTCGTGCCCGTGTCGGCCGGCACGCTGTCCGTCGGCGGCGTGCCGGTCGTGCGCGGCAACGCGTCGATCGGCTACATGCCGCAGATCCGCAGCGGCCTCGCGAACCGCCGGATGCGCGGCTACGACTTCGTCGCGATGGCCGCCGACGGCCACCGCTGGGGGCTGCCGCACACGAACGCGACGACGCGCCGCGACGTCGACCGCGTGCTCGATCTCGTCGGCGGCCCGACGCTCGCACGCCGGCCGCTGTCGGAACTGTCCGGCGGCGAGCGGCAGCGCCTGCTGCTCGCGCAATGCCTGCTTGGCAGCCCGAAGCTGCTGCTGCTCGACGAGCCGCTGATCAGCCTCGACCCGAACCACCAGCGCGGCGTCGTCGAGCTCGTGCGCAACGTGCAGCGCGAGCTCGGCATCACCGTGCTGTTCTCCGCGCACGAACTGAATCCGCTGCTGAACGCGCTCGACCGCGTGCTGTATCTCGGCAACGGCGTCGCGGCGCTCGGCACCGTCGACGAGGTGATCACGAAGCCGGTGCTGTCGCGGCTCTACGGTTCGCCGATCGACGTGATGCGCGTGAACGGCAAGATCTTCGTGATGTCGGGCGACGTCGAGATCGAAAAGCACGACCACGAACACGAGGACGACGACGGCCACTCGCACGGCGGTGGCGGCGGCCACGGCCATCACCACCACGGACACGCTCATCCCGGGCATTCGCACGATGTTTGAATACGACTTCATGATCAACGCCTTCGCGGCGTCGGGGATCGTCGCGGTGCTCGCGGGCATCGTCGGCTACTTCCTGGTGCTGCGCGGGCAGACCTTCGCCGGCCACGCGCTGTCGCACGTCGGCTTCACCGGCGCGACGGGCGCGGTGCTGCTCGGCATCTCGCCGATCTGGGGGATGGTCGGCTTCACGCTCGCGGCCGGGATCGGGATGGGCGCGCTCGGCGAGAAGCTCGCGGGCCGCGACGTGGCGATCGGCGTGATCCTGTCCGGCGCGCTCGGCTTCGGCCTGCTGTTCCTGCATTTCTACACGTCGTTCGCGACGCAGGTCACCGCGCTGCTGTTCGGCAACGTGCTCGCGGTGAGCCACGACACGCTCGCGGTGCTCGCCGGCATCGGCGCCGTGAGCCTGCTCGCGCTCGCGCTGATCGCGCGGCCGCTGCTGTTCGCGTCGCTGCAGCCCGAACTGGCCGAAGCCAAGGGCGTGTCGCTGCGCACGGTGTCGATGCTGTTCCTCGCGGTGTGCGCGCTCGCGGTCGCCGCGGCGACGCAGATCGTCGGCGTGCTGCTGGTGTTCACGCTGCTGGTCGGGCCGGCTGCGGCCGCGCAGAACGTGACGACGCGGCTGTCGACCGGCGTGCTGCTCGCCGCGCTGTTCGCGTTGTTCGAAGCGTGGCTCGGCATCGTGCTCGCGTATCACACCGACTGGCCGACGAGCTTCTGGATCACCGCGCTGTCGGCGCTCGTGTACGGCGCGAGCCTGTTGCGGCGCCACTGATCGCCGCCCGGCAGATCACCGTTCGACGAAATGAAAAACGCCGGCGTGCCCGAGGGCAGCGCCGGCGTTTTTGTATGCGCCCGCGATCGTGCGGCGCGCCGTGTGCGTTACCTGCTTCCCTACCCGCTCACCGTGCGAGCACGCGCGCGTGATGCGCGATGTGATCGGAGATGAACGTCGAGATGAAGTAGTACCCGTGGTCGTAGCCTGCATGACGACGAAGCGTCAGCGGCTGGCCGGCCTTCGCGCAGGCGGCTTCGAACACGTCGGGGTTGAGCTGGTTCGCGAGGAACTGATCGGCGAGGCCCTGATCAACGAGGATGCCGTCCGCGAACTTCGGCGCATCGGCACGCGCGACGAGTTCGCTCGCGTCGTGTGCCTTCCACGCTTCGCGATCGGCACCGAGGTAGCCCGAGAACGCCTTCTCGCCCCACGGGCAGCGCGTGGGCGCCGCGATCGGCGCGAACGCCGACACCGACCGGTACAGGCCCGGATGGCGCAACGCGAGCGTCAGCGCGCCGTGCCCGCCCATCGAGTGCCCGAAGATCCCGAGCCGCGCGCCGTCGATCGGCAGCTCGGCCGCGACGAGTTCGCGCAGCTCGCCCGTCACGTACGACTCCATCCGGTAATGCGCGGACCACGGCGCCTCGGTCGCATCGACATAGAAGCCCGCGCCGACACCAAAGTCCCACGCATCGGTCTCGCCCGGCACGCCCGCGCCGCGCGGGCTCGTGTCGGGCATCACGAGCGCGATGCCGTGCTGCGCCGCGTATTGCTGCGCGCCGGCCTTGATCGCGAACGTCTCGTCGGTGCACGTGAGCCCCGCGAGATAGAACAGCGCCGGCACGCGGCCGTGCGCGGCCTGCGGCGGCAGGTACACCGAGAACTTCATCGGCAGGCCGATGGCCGCCGAATCGTGACGGTAGAAACGCTGCTCGCCGCCGTGGCACGCGTGCGAGGAAACGAGTTCGAGCATCGCGGTGCGCTCCCGGTCAGTACAGCACGACCGAGCGGATCGACTCGCCGGCCTTCATCAGGTCGAAGCCTTCGTTGATCCGCTCGAGCGGCAGCGTGTGCGTGATCAGGTCGTCGATGTTGATCTTGCCTTCCATGTACCAGTCGACGATCTTCGGCACGTCGGTGCGGCCGCGCGCACCGCCGAACGCCGAGCCCTTCCACTCGCGGCCCGTCACGAGCTGGAACGGACGCGTGCTGATTTCCTCGCCGGCTGCCGCCACGCCGATGATGAACGACTGGCCCCAGCCCTTGTGCGTGCACTCGAGCGCCTGGCGCATCAGCTTCACGTTGCCCACGCATTCGAACGAGTAATCCGCGCCGCCGTCGGTCAGCTGCACGATGTGGTCGACCACGTTCTCGACTTCGTTCGGGTTGATGAAGTGCGTCATCCCGAACTTCTTCGCAAGCTCGACGCGCTTCGGGTTGATGTCGACGCCGATGATCTTGTCCGCGCCGACCATCTTCGCGCCCTGGATCACGTTCAGGCCGATGCCGCCGAGGCCGAATACGACGACGTTCGCACCAGCCTCGACCTTCGCCGAATACACGACCGCGCCGACGCCCGTCGTCACGCCGCAGCCGATGTAGCAGATCTTGTCGAACGGCGCGTCTTCACGCACCTTCGCGACCGCGATCTCCGGCACGACGATGTAGTTCGAGAACGTCGACGTGCCCATGTAGTGGAACAGCGGCTTGCCGTCGAGCGAGAAGCGCGACGTCGCGTCGGGCATCAGGCCCTTGCCCTGCGTCGCGCGGATCTTCTGGCACAGGTTGGTCTTGCGCGACAGGCAGAACTTGCACTCGCGGCATTCGGGCGTGTAGAGCGGAATCACGTGGTCGCCCTTGCGCAGGGTGCCGACGCCGGGGCCAACGTCGACCACGACGCCCGCGCCTTCATGGCCGAGGATCGCCGGGAAGATCCCTTCCGGATCGGCGCCCGACAGCGTGTAGTAGTCGGTGTGACAGATGCCCGTCGCCTTCACCTCGATCAGCACTTCGCCGGCGCGCGGCCCTTCCAGATCGACTTCCTCGATCGTCAGCGGCGCGCCCGCCTTCCATGCAATCGCTGCTTTCGTCTTCATCGTGTGACTCCTGTCTGTGTGTGAGGTCGGCCCGGGTTGGCGCGTCGGCGCTCACGTCGACCGGCGTGGATGCGCCAGCACCGACGCCGGTCCCATGCTTCGCACCGGGTTCCATGCAAAGCGGTCGGAACCGTGCCGCGCGGCATCGCGCACGGCACGGCGAAAGAATCTCGTGCTCGCCATGATGGCCGGTCCGGCCACGCATCGCGTGCGGGAAACGGTCGCCGGCTTGCCACGATGCGTCATCGCTGACGCAAAAGAACAAGTGTTCGAGTTTAAACGCCCGTCGTGAACCATGCATCCGTTCGCGCATACAGATCGATGAAGCGTGCGTGGCGCACGGCCAGCGAGCGATCGTCGCGCGGCGAGAGC
>NZ_JAAGPB010000451.1:0-6853 GCF_017104585.1 Burkholderia sp. Ac-20392 | reverse complement strand
TCACACCCTTTCCCCACCCGACGCTCCTCCGATCTGACGGACGGGGCCGGCCGTCGCGACCGCCGCGCTCGACGCGGGCAGTGCGCCGTGCGCGACCGGCGACAGTGCCGCGACCAGCAGGCCGGCAAACAGGGTGGACAAGGTTCGGTTCATGCGGACTCCTGAGAAAAAAGGGGGCATAGCGGCGTCACGGGATGACGTCGCTGCGAGCGGGTCTTTCAACGGAGCTGCGGGGACAACAGGGTGCGCGGGCGATGCGGCTGCCCTGCGCGCGGTCGGCACGCGGACGCGTGTGTTACGGAACGGGGGGCGGGCAGGCGTGCCGGTCGGATCGGCGCGGGCGGATGCGCGTCTTCATCGGCGTCGCACGGCAGCGGCTGCTGCTGCTGCTGATGCAGTGACGACGCGCCCGTTGGCAAAGGCGCGCGCTCGACCTGCGCGGTCGACGACGGCAACGCTCGCCGACGACGCGCAACCGGCCGCCGCACGCCGACGGCGAGATAGCGCGCACGCGCGCGCCACATACGGGATTCGCATGTCTCCCCCACCCAGAAGGATTCGGCCTGTCTGCGGCCGTGTCCAAAGATCTTATGAAACCTTTTATTGGTATTCAAGTGGTATCAATCTGGCGCTAAATTGGCATCGGCGCACCGGGCCTGTCCGGCCGGCCGGGGCGAAAAAAAACCTCGCGCGAGGCGAGGTTCCTTCCGGACGGCGGCCGCATGACCGGCCGCGCGCGTCAGTCGTGGCGAACGCGTGCTTCCTGCGTCTTCTGCCGCGCTTCGAGCCACATCGCATTGACGATGCCGAACGACAGCGCGACGCCGATACCGAGAATCCAGCTGAAATACCACATGATCCGACTCCTTGCGAAACGGTGGGCGAGGGCGCGTGCGCGCCCCGTCCCGGTTCAAAGCATCAATACATCGAATGCTTGTTCTCTTCGAGTACCTCGCGCGTGACCTTGCCGCGCATCACGCGATACACCCAGCTCGTGTAGAGCAGGATCAGCGGCAGGAACACGATCACCGCGAACAGCATCACCTGCAGCGTCATGTGGCTCGACGTCGAATCCCACACGGTCAGGCTGCTGCGCGGGTCGAGCGACGAGGGCATGATGAACGGGAACATCGAGAAGCCGGCGGTCAGGATCACGCCGGTGATCATCAGGCCCGTGCAGAAGAACGCCGTCTTCTCCTGCTTCGAACCGGCGAGCAGCAGCGCGATCAGGCCGCCCGCGATCGCGACGACGGGCGCCGCGATCATCCACGGGAATTCGCTGTAGTTCGCGAGCCACAGGCCCGAGCCGGCAGCGACGTCCTTGAGCAGCGGGTTCGCGACCGTATCGGTCGGCGCGGCGTGCGTGATGTGGAAACCACCGATATAAGACGCAACCAGCACGCCGGCCAGCACGAACAGCACGACCGCGAGGAACGACGCCACGCGCAGCGCGACCGATGCGCGGCGTGCGATCACGCCTTCCGTCTTCATCTTGATGAAGGCCGCACCGTGCGCGACGAGCATCGTGAGGCTGACGAGCCCGCACAGCAGCGCGAACGGGTTCAGCAGCGCCCAGAAGCTGCCGTAGTAGGTCACGCGCAGGTCGCTGTCGAACTTGAACGGCACGCCTTGCAGCAGGTTGCCGAACGCGACGCCGAACACGAGCGCCGGCACGAAGCCGCCGACGAACAGGCCCCAGTCCCAGCCCGCACGCCAGCGCGGGTCGGGCCGCTTGCTGCGGTAGTCGAAGCCCACCGGCCGGAAGAACAACGCGAACAGCACGAGCAGCATCGCGAAGTAGAAGCCGGAGAACGACGCCGCGTAGACGAGCGGCCAGGCCGCGAACATCGCGCCGCCGGCCGTGATCAGCCACACCTGGTTGCCTTCCCACGTCGCGCCGACGGTGTTGACGATGATGCGGCGTTCCTCGTCGGTTTTGCCGAGGAACGGCAGCAGCGCGGTCGCGCCCATGTCGAAGCCGTCGGTGACGGCGAAGCCGATCAGCAGCACGCCGACGAGCAGCCACCAGATCAGCTTGAGAGTTGCATAGTCCATAGCGATTCCTTGTTCCGTTTCAGGTGCGTGCTCACGCCGGGGCGCGCTCGCTGGCGGCCGCGATTTCGTGGTGATAGCGGCCGGTATGCAGCGACGACGGGCCGAGGCGCGCGTACTTGAACATCAGCTTGATCTCGATGACGAACAGCGCGGTATAGAACAGGATGAAGCCCGCGAGACTCAGGTACAGGTCGCTCGGCTGCAGGCTCGACGCGGACAGGTGCGTCGGCAGCACGCCGGCGATCGTCCACGGCTGGCGGCCGAGCTCGGCGACGATCCAGCCGAATTCGATCGCGATCCACGGCAGCGGGATCGCCCACACCGCATAGCGGAGGAACCAGCGGCGGTTGTCCTGCAGCAGTTCGCGGCGCGCGCAGAACCAGAATGCGGCGATGAACGTCGCGACGAACAGGAAGCCGAGGGCCACCATGATCCGGAACGAGAAGAACACGGGCGCGACCGGCGGGATCGTCTTCTTCGCGGCGGCCTTGATCTGCTCGGGCGTCGCATCGACCACGTTCGGCGTGAACTGCTTGAGCATCAGCCCGTAGCCGAGGTACTGCTTGTGCTGGTCGAACAGCGCGCGCGTGGCGTCGCTCGTGTCGCCCTGCTTGATCTTCTGCAGCGCGCCGTACGCGACCATCCCGCTCTGGATGTGCTCCTCGCTGTGCTTCGCGAGCTCGCGCAGGCCGATCACCGGTTCGTCGATCGAGCGCGTCGCGATCAGGCCGAGCGCGTAAGGGATCTTGATCGCGTAGTCGGTGCGCTGTTCTTCCTGGTTCGGAATGCCGATCAGCGTGAACGATGCGGGTGCCGGCTGCGTTTCCCATTCGGATTCGATCGCGGCGAGCTTCATCTTCTGCACTTCGCCGGTCGTATAACCCGATTCGTCGCCGAGCACGATCACGCAGAGCGTCGCCGCGAGGCCGAAGCCGGCCGCGACCGCGAACGAGCGCAGCGCGAAGTCGACGTCGCGCTTCTTCAGCAGGTACCACGACGACACGCCGAGCACGAACATCGCCGCCGACACGTAGCCGGCCGACACCGTGTGCACGAACTTCACCTGCGCGACCGGGTTGAACAGCACGTCGAACAGGCTCGTCATCTCCATGCGCATCGTCTGGTAGTTGAACTCGGCGCCGACCGGGTTGTTCATCCAGCCGTTCGCGACGAGGATCCACAGCGCGGACAGGTTCGAGCCGAGCGCGACGAGGAACGTGACCATCAGGTGCTTGACCTTCGACAGGCGGTTCCAGCCGAAGAAGAACAGGCCGACGAACGTCGATTCGAGGAAGAACGCCATCAGGCCTTCGACCGCGAGCGGCACGCCGAAGATGTCGCCGACATAGTGCGAGTAGTACGACCAGTTCGTGCCGAACTGGAATTCGAGCGTGATGCCGGTGGTCACGCCCATCGCGAAGTTGATGCCGAACAGCTTGCCCCAGAACTGGGTCATGTCCTTGTAGACCTGTTTGCCGGTCATCACGTAAACCGCTTCCATGATGACGAGCAGCCAGGACAGGCCGAGCGTCAGCGGTACGAACAGGAAGTGGTAGAGCGCCGTGATGCCGAACTGCAGACGTGACAGATCGACGACTTCACTACTTATCATGGTGGTCTCCCTCGGTAGATGCAGGCGCCGGTACCGAGAGCAGCTTCTCGGCGACGGCGGCAGGCGGCAGCGACATGTGCTCGGCCTGCGGATGATTGAAGAATGCGTATTTGAGCGACATCAGGAGGATCAGCTTGACGATCAGCACCAGGGTGATGTCGCGGGCGAGGGTCGGGCCGCGCGCCCACGCGGCGATGCGTGCGCGCCAGCCGATCGTGCCGGCCGGCCGCGGGGGAGGCGGCGCAGGCTCTTTATTGATCGAGATCAAGGCGATTATCCTGAATCGATTTAAGTCTGATTTGGGGCGACTTTACGTCGGATTTATGACGGCCGTGAAGCTGTTTTAATCCTTTTGCGCCTGACATGCCAATTTTAAAAGGACGGCTTTCGGATGCCGAGTGCTGCGCTGCGGCAGACCGTCGCGAAACACGGGCCGAAACTTGAGGCAGATCAAGGTTATGCGGAAGGGGCCCGCAAACTGCGTATTACCTGACGAATCAGGTCAATTAATCGGCGCAGAAACGAGTGATGAAGCGAGCGGAGAAGCGAATGAAAAGCAGGAGAAAAGACGGGCGAAAAAAAACCGCTGCCGGTCGGGCAGCGGTTTTTGATGAAGCGCTCTAAATCGCAGCGATTTACGCGTATTCGGCGAGGGCCGTGCGCATCTTTTTCATGGCGCTCGCTTCGATCTGGCGGATGCGTTCCGCCGACACACCGAACTCGGCGGCGAGATCGTGCAGCGTCGAGCCGCCCGAGCCGTCGTCGTCGACGTGCAGCCAGCGCGCCTCGATGATGCGGCGGCTGCGCGCGTCGAGTGCGCCGAGTGCCTGCGCGATGCCGTCCGTCTGCAGCGTGTCGCGCTGACGCGCGGCGAGCACGGCGGTCGGTTCGTTGTGCGAGTCGGCCAGGTAGGCGATCGGCGCGTACGACTCCTCGCCGTCTTCGACCTGCCCTTCGAGCGCGATGTCGCCGCCCGACAGGCGCGTTTCCATTTCGGTCACGTCTTCGCGCTTGACGTTGAGTTCCTTCGCGAGGCCGTCGATTTCCTCGGGCGTCATCGCCTGCAGGCCCTTCTTGTGGCTGCGCAGGTTGAAGAACAGCTTGCGCTGCGCCTTCGTCGTCGCGACCTTCACCGTGCGCCAGTTGCGCAGGATGTACTCGTGAATCTCGGCCTTGATCCAGTGGATCGCATACGACACGAGACGCACGTTCTGGGCCGGATCGAAGCGCTTCACGGCCTTCATCAGGCCGATGTTGCCTTCCTGGATCAGGTCGCCGTGCGGGAGGCCGTAGCCGAGATAGTTGCGCGAGATCGACACGACGAGCCGCAGGTGCGACAGCACGAGGCGGCGAGCCGAGTCGAGGTTGTTGCCTTCGCGGAATTCGGTCGCGTACTGGCGTTCCTCTTCGACCGTCAGCAGCGGAATGCGATTGACGGCCTGGATATACGCGTCGATGTTGCCAAGCTGGCCCGGCAACATCGATTGGGCTGCGAGCGCCAGCGAGCCTGCCGATGCGGCCTTGGCCGGCGTCGGGCTCAGGGTGTTCGGGAGGGTCAGGGCGTTGCTCACTAAAAAAACTCCTTTGGAATCAGGGACAAACCCCCGGTCTCGAATGAAATTCCGTGGGCCATCTTAGCACTCCCGCAAGACGAGTGCTAATTCCTTAGAGCACGCGTGGGCATCGGAGTTCCCACTTTTTCTATCGAGTTTGTCGAGTCGATAGTCTATTCTGCGACAGAGGGGGCGAAGCGAAGTTCCGTAAGCCGTTGTTTCTGATGGTAATCAGTAGACGATTTCAATTTTTGTCGTTTTGGAAGGAAGCCATTTCGCTTTGCGATGCCGATCCGAAAAGTCCTTTACCATACCATTCAGTTCGCTTGAGCCGGCCGAAGCGGCAGGCTCCATTCAACCCACAAAGTTGGAGTGACTGATGAACAATAAGAAGAATCGCCGGCCCCGCAGCCGGCTTGCGCTGCACGCGATGCTGGCGGCGTCCCTTCTGGGCGGATCGGGTGCGGCATGTGCGGATCGATGGGGGATTCAGGCGGGCGGCGGTTTTTCGGATCGCCACGGGGTCGACAAGGCCGATCTTGGCGTGGTGTGGGATCCGGGCTGGAACTGGTGGGAAATCGGCGGCTGGCACTTCGCGTTCGTCGTGGAAGGGCATGCAGGCTACTGGCACACGGGCGGCAACGTCCACAGCAGCATTGGCGAATTCGGCGTGACGCCGATGTTCCGCTTCATCAAGAGCGCCGGGGAGATTCGCCCGTTCATCGAGGCCGGCGGCGGCGTCAGGCTGCTGACGCACCCGACGATTTCGGATCGTTTCTCGATGGGGACCGCGTTCCAGTTCGCGCCGACGGCGGGGGTGGGCGTGCAGTTCGGCCAACGGCAACAGTATCAGGTCGGCTACCGTTTTGAACATGTGTCTAACGCGGGTATCAAAGAGCCGAATCCTGGTATAAATTTCCACCAGTTCTACTTGCAGTACAACTTCTGATCCGCATGCCCGCGCACGGCGTGCGCGTTGCCGAGGAGTCAGGCGATGGCGAAGGTGGTCGATGCGATCCGCGCGCTCGAGCGCGATCGATTCCGGGCGATGGTGGACGGGGACGGCGAGGCGCTCGACGCGCTTTTGTCGGACAAGGTGTTCTTCGTGCACACCAACGGCAAACGCGAAACCAAGCAGCAGTTCATCGACGCCATCGTCGCCGGCCGCCGCCGCTATCGCCAGATCGAAATCCAGTCGCAGGACGTGCTGCCCGTCGGCGATGAAACCTGCATCGTCACCGGGCGCGCGTTGATCGAGATGGAAACGAACAACGGCGGCCTGGTCTTCCCGATTGCCTATACCTCCGTCCACACCCACGAACAGGGCCGCTGGAGCCTGTTCGCGTGGCAGGCGACGCGGTGCGCGACCGAGACATGAGCGCGCATGGCGCTCCTTTTCATGTCCCGACCGAAGCGGCCTTCTGGGCCGCTTTTTGCTGCCTCGTGCGGCGCGGATCGCGCGGCGCACGGGCGGTCACGCCCCGCTCACTGACGTTTGAACCCTGAAACGAAACCGGGCGCTCAGGCCGCCGCGCGGTGATCCGCGCAGTGCCAGGCCGAGCGGTTGATCGCGCTGACGACCGCATCGAGCGCGGCGCTCGCCGCATCGGCGTGCAGGCCGACGCCATGCCCA
>NZ_JAAGPB010000450.1:0-6571 GCF_017104585.1 Burkholderia sp. Ac-20392 | reverse complement strand
AGCGCGGTGTCGACGAGCGCGCGGCTCGTGGTTCGGCCGGCGGCGAGGTCGGCCGCGAGCTGGGCGAGCGGGGGGAAGGGCGTGAAAGTGGTCATGGGCGGCTCAGGGGCGAAGATGTTGAAGAAGCGTGGAGCGGAACGAATCGATATGGCTTTCGACGGCCGCGCGCGCGCCGGCGGCGTCACGCGCGGACAGCCGATCGAACAGTTCGCGATGCTCGTGCTGGACGTCGGCGAGATGGTGGGGTTCGGACAGCGTGACGAACCAGAAGCGCAGCGAGCGCTCGTGCAGGGCGCGCAGGATGTCGGCAAGCACTGCATTGCGCGCGGCCGTGGCGATCGCCTGGTGGAACGCACGGTCGAGTTCCATCATGCCTTCGACGTCGTGCGAGTCGACGCACGCCTGCCCGGCGTCGAGCAGCGCGGCCAGGCGCGCAAGATCGTCCGGGGTCGCATGGCGCGCGGCGAGTTCCGCGCAGTGCGCTTCGTTGATGCGCCTCACGTCGATCACCGCGACGATGTCGTCGAGCGACAGCGGCTGCACCATCAATCCCTTGCGGGGCATTACGGACAGCAGCCCTTCGAGCACGAGCCGATGCACGGCCTGGTGCACCGGTGTGCGGCCGATGCTGGTGCGCGCGACGAGGTCGGCTTCGTTGAGGGCGGCGCCCGGCTTCAGGCGCATCGTGATGATGTCGCGCTGGATCAGCGTGTACGCGCGGTCGGCGAGGCTGCCTGCCGGTGCGGCCGGGCGCTCGCGGGTGACGTCGGTCAGGGTATTCATGCGGGTTGCGGCGCGGCGGCCGGACGGGGCGCGATCATGGCGCAGGCGATCGGGAAGCGTGGGCGATGCGTGGATATTATTGTGATATATCACTAGTGTCCAGTACCGACGGTGATGCATCGGCGTTGCCCGCACGCGGGTAGGGACGCTCCCCGACTCAGTTTGCCGTCGACTTGCAACAATATCGACAGGATGTTGCAGGTTTGCCGCTCGATCGTGCGCTGAAGCATAATGAATCCTCGTTTATCCATACGCGTGAGCGACGTACCAGACCATCGTCATGAGCGAAAACACGCCTTCCCCGGCCGGTCTGCCCGGCACCTCCTCCGTTTCTTCCGATTCCCCCCGTACCGATCCGGCGAAAGCGCCCGATGCGCCGGCAGCCCAGGCCGCCGCGCAGAACGTCGCTGCTGACGGCGCGTCACCGGTCACGGCTGCGTCCGAGCCGGGTGCGCCCGGTGCAACGGGCGCCGCTATCGATGGCGTTGCTGCCACCGCGCCGCCGAAGGCTGGAACGCCGCCACCCGGATTCGGCGCGCAGCCCGATTTCGACACGCCGCGCCCGCCGCCCGCAAGCGCGCAGAATGCGCCGCCGGCCTACCTGAAGCAGAGCGACACGCCGTGGTCGGTATTCGGCCGGATCGTGGCCGCGCGCGCGCGCCGGCTGTTCGACCGTGCCGGCCAGCGCATCACGCAGCGCACGCTGCGCATCGGCGTGTCGGCGCGGATCTTCCATCCGGAGCCGGGTGCGAAAGGGCTGCGGGGCAAGACGCTGCAGTATCTCGAGGAATCGATCGCGCACTGGGTGATGTCGCGCGACGTGCTCGTGTTCATGATCCCGACCGTCGGCCACCAGGGCATGATTCACCCGAGCAACATCCGCCTGCGCGACTACGCGAAGCATCTCGACGGCCTGTTGCTGCAGGGTGGCGCCGACGTATCGCCGCAAACCTACGCCGCGTCCGACGCCCGCCCCGAATGGCCGGGCGATCGTGTGCGCGACATGTACGAGCTCGAGTTGCTGCACGAGTTCGTCGAATCCGGCAAACCCGTCCTCGGTGTGTGCCGCGGCTGCCAGCTGATCAACGTCGCGTTCGGCGGTTCGCTGTACCAGGACATCGCCACCGATGTACCGACCGCGAATGCGCACGTGAGCGAGCATTACGACCAGCATCGTCACGCGATCCGCTTTCCGGATTCTTCGACGCTCGCGAGCATGTTCCCCGGGCGCAGCGAAGCGATCGTCAACTCGATTCACCATCAGGCGATCCGCGATATCGGCCGCGATCTGAACATCGAGGCCGTGTCGGCGGGCGACGGGATCATCGAAGGCATTCGTCATCGGCGTTCGCCGTTCGTCGTCGGCGTGCAGTGGCACCCCGAGTTCCATCGTGCCGGCGGCTCGGAGCTGCTCGACTGCACGCCGTTGCTCGATGCGTTCCTGCGCGCGGCGCGCGAAACCCGCCTGTAGCAAGCCGCATTCTTCACGTCATACGAAGGCCGGCCGCATCCCGATAAATTCGAGATGCGGCCGTTTCGTTTTGAACGATAATCGCCAGTTCCGATTCGTTTGCCGGAGTCTGACGTTGGCTTTCCGAAATTTTTCCCCTGCACGATTTGCCACGTGGATCGTTGCGCTGGCTGCCTGCGCGCAAGCAGGCGCGGCCTGGTCCGCCGACGCGACTGCGCCCGCCGCCGGCACGCGTCCGGCGGTCACGAGCCTGCGCGGCGACACGGCGGCATCCAATGCGGCTGCGACGGATGCGTCCGCGCAAGGCAACGTCGCCGAGCTGACGCAGATGCTGCACGATGGCCGCATCGTCGAGATGCGTACGACGTACAACGGCAGCTACGGTGCGAGCCTGATGTTCGATCCGCGCGAGATGACGTACTACGTCGCGCTGTTCCAGGACAAGCACCTGTGGCGCGTGATCCGGTCGCAGGAAAAGAATCGCGCGGAGATGGTGTACGCGAACTTCGTTCAGCAGACCGTACAACTTGCCGATATCGAGATCCGACGTACCGAGCTGGAGGCACAGAAGGCGTTTCTCGAGCGCGTGATCGCGCTGCAGGCGAATCGTGCGCAGCAGTTGCAGGCCGACCTGAGCGTTGCGCGCAGCCAGCAGGCTGAAGTCGCGCAGCGGCAGCGTTCGGCGCAGGAACAGGCGCAGGCGCTGCAGGTCGAGAAGCGGGCCGCGCAGTTGCAGTTGCGCGATCTGCAGGAGCAGGTGCGACAGCTCGAGAAGCAGACCGAGACAGGATTGCCCGCGCACAAGTAACGATTCGTCAGACGGACGCAGAGACGAGCAAAACCCGGCGAAGCAGGCTTCGCCGGGTTTTTTTATGGCCAGGCCGTCAGCGCGCGAATGCGTCCGGCGTATCGGTCAGGCGGCGGTGGGACAGTTGCGCCGTCCAGTCCAGGCTGGTGGTGGGCGCGTGCGTTGCGCGGGCAGGCGGGGCAGCACCCAGCGCGCTTGCCATCGCGATCAGCGTGAGCGGATCGTCGAGCGTGTCGCGCGTATCGCCGGTTGCACGCGGCGATGCGGCGAGCCGCTCGCGCGTGCGGGCGTCGACCGTGCTGCTCCGGACTGGCGGGCGCGTGGCCAGCCTCGATACGGTGGGGGGGCGGACCGGCGTCGCCGCCATGCGCTTGCCGCTCGAACGAGGCGACGCTGCAGTGGCTGTCGGCGGTGTGATCGAGGTTGCCTTCGGACGAAGCGACGCGGGGCGACGCTTGAGGTGGTGCGTGGCCGGCGGTGACTCGGCCGTTGTTGCGACAGGAGCGGCCATCTTGCGCTGCGGTGGCGCGCTCGTCGACGTACGTGGCTGAACCGCAGCGACCCGCACGGTACCGGACGACGACGTAGCGTGATCCGGTACGCCGCCGGCCGTGCGAATCGCGTATGCCGGCCCGAACCCCGCAATCGGCTCATGCGCGGCAATCAGCCAGCCGATGATGCCGAGCGCGCCGATGCTCCAGCAGATTGCGTACTTCGTACGCCGGTCGCGAAAGCCGCCGGCGATACGGGGGGAACACGGGGCCGCAGCGGCAGGCAGTGCAACCGGCGACCCGCCATGGGGCGGTGCCGGCGCTGCCACGGGCAGCGGCTGCCAGTGGCATGCACGGTGCGGCCGGTCCATGTCGATGCAGGACGTTGCCAGTGTCGCGAGGCAATGCTTGCCAGGCCGCGCACCGGGTGCGCCGCGAAAGATCCAGTCGCGGCCGAACGACGGTACGTGATCGAGCGGAGCGACGCGAGGGCGGGCGAGCGCGCCTGCCACGGGAACAAGAGGCGATGGGGTCATGAGGGCGGTGCGCCATGCGACACGGGCAACCGTGCCGGTGCGGCGCGGAACTGTCGTTGCAAATCGAGACATTGTGGTCAGCCGGCGAAGGCCGGTCGATCAGATCAATCTGATTTTTGCGTGCGTTTCGGGACGACTCGTACGAGGAGGACGCTGCGACGGCAACGGCAGGGGCGACACAAGGCAAATGTCGGGTTGGCGTGGCATGATGCGCGAACCATGCCGGTGCGCGCGTCGTTGCGCGGTGCGCCGCCGGCGGGCAGCGATGCCCGTGCGCGCCGGCCCGGCGCCGCGTGCGTCGTCGGATCCATGCGGCGCGGATTCGCGCCATCCGAGCTGAGCGAGAAAAACATGTCCACAGCGTCACACGCCATCGCACAGGAATCCAAAGTCCGCACCGTGTTCCGGGTTGTCAGCGGCAACTTCCTGGAAATGTACGACTTCATGGTCTACGGCTATTACGCGTCGGCCATCGCGAAAACCTACTTTCCGAGCGGCAATGCATTCGCGTCGCTGATGCTGTCGCTATCGGTGTTCGGCGCGGGCTTCCTGATGCGGCCGGTCGGCGCAATCGTGCTCGGCGCGTACATCGACCATCACGGCCGGCGCAAGGGGCTGATCCTGACGCTCGGGCTGATGGCGATCGGCACGCTCGCGGTGGCCGCGATACCGGGCTATGCGACGATCGGCGTGCTCGCGCCGGTGCTCGTGCTGCTCGGCCGGCTGCTGCAGGGCTTCTCGGCCGGCGTCGAACTCGGCGGCGTGTCGGTCTACCTGTCGGAGATCGCGACGAAGGGGCACAAGGGGTTCTATACGTCGTGGCAGTCGGGTAGCCAGCAGGTGGCCGTCGTGTTCGCCGCGCTCGTCGGCGTGCTGCTGAATCGCATACTGCCGGCCGAGGAGATGACCGCGTGGGGCTGGCGCATTCCGTTCCTGATCGGCTGCCTGATCGTGCCGTTCCTGTTCCTGATCCGCCGTTCGCTGAAGGAGACCGACGAATTCCTCGCGAAGCGTCATCGTCCGACGATGGGCGAGATCATGCGCTCGATGCTCGACAACTGGGGCATCGTGGTGGCGGGCATGGGGATGGTGATCATGACGACGGTGTCGTTCTACATGATCACCGCCTATACGCCGACCTTCGGCAAGGAAGTGCTGCATCTGTCGTCGCTCGACGCGCTCGTCGTGACCGTCTGCGTGGGGATCTCCAATCTCGTGTGGTTGCCGCTGTCCGGTGCGCTGTCCGACCGCATCGGTCGCCGCCCGGTGCTGATCGCGTTCACCGTGCTGACGCTGTTGACGGCTTACCCGGCCGTGCTGTGGCTCGTCGGCGATCCGTCGTTCCTGCGGTTGCTCGCGGTCGAGCTGTGGCTGTCATTCCTGTACGCGTCGTATAACGGAGCGATGGTCGTCGCGCTGACCGAAGTGATGCCGGCCGACGTGCGCACGGCCGGCTTTTCGCTCGCATACAGCCTGGCGACGACGATCGGCGGCTTCACGCCCGCGATCTCGACGCTGCTGATTCATCAGACCGGGAACAAGGCGGCGCCGGGGCTGTGGCTGAGCGTTGCCGCGATTTGCGGGCTGATCGCGACACTCGTGCTGTATCGCACGTCCGAGGCGCGCAACCAGTACAAGGCGGCCTGACCGGCACCCGTATCACGCGCGGCGCCGGCCGTACGCATTGCAATGAAAAAGGGAGCGCGACGCGCTCCCTTTTTTCGTCTGTGTTCAGGCTTCGCGCAGCGCGCCGGCGACCGCGGCCGCCACGTCGAGCCATTGCCCCGGCGCGGGCTGGCGGGCGAGCCTGGCCTGCGGATACCACGGGCAGTCGTTGCCGGTGAACCAGCGCCAGTCGGGTGCGAACGGCAGCATGACCCACAGCGGCTTGCCGAGCGCGCCGGCAAGGTGGGCGACTGCCGTATCGATTGTGACGACGCCGTCGAGCCGCTCGATCAGCGCAGCCGTGTCGGCAAAGTCGTTCAGCCGGCCGTCGAGCCGATGCACGCGCGGATGTGCGTCGACGCGCGCGCGCTCGTCGTCGTCGAGTGCGGGCTGCAGCACGATCCAGTCGATGTCCGGCAGCGCGAGTAGCGGCGCGAGCGCATCGAACGGCATCGAGCGGTTTTCCTGCGCCTGCTTGCGCCCCGACCACGCGAGGCCGAGCTTGCGCTTCGCCTGCCCGCCGAGCGAGCCGCGAAAGCGCCGGCTGGCGCCGTCGGGCGCATCGAGGTAGCGCGAGCTCGCGACGATGTCCTCTTCCGTCTGAATCCCGAGCAGGAACGGCAAGCTCATCAGCGTGCACGCGACATCCGCGGCAGGCGGTTTTGCCGCGCCCAGTGCGACGAGCGTCACGCGCCAGCGCGACGCGGCCGGCGCCAGCAGCGCAACGAGTTCCGGCTGGACTTCGAGCACGACGCGCGCACACCGTGCACGGGCGAGCGGCACGAAGCGGACGAACTGCAGCGTGTCGCCGAAGCCA
>NZ_JAAGPB010000449.1:0-259 GCF_017104585.1 Burkholderia sp. Ac-20392 | reverse complement strand
TAGATCCGGGTGGTCTGCGTATCATTAAAAAAAAACAATCGCGTACGCCTGTCGAACATGCTCTTCACCTTCACTGACTACCGTCTCGACACCTCGCCATCTCACTCACCCCTACCTCGACATGCCGCCGCGCCGCACCTGAACTCGCGACCATCGACGCTACTCGCAGCACGCATCCGCCGAGGCGCCCATTATCCTACGCGCCATCAAGTGCGTCACTCGCGCTCCGCTGCACTACCGTCCCTACGCCAGCACCGCC
>NZ_JAAGPB010000041.1:0-34612 GCF_017104585.1 Burkholderia sp. Ac-20392 | reverse complement strand
ATGGCGCGCGTGATCGGCTACGCGGCCGTGCCCGTGCTGCTCGCGCCGATCCTCGCGTTCCTCGCGGTGCTCGCCGCCGCGACGGTCACGGTATTGCGCATGAGCGTCGGCGTGTCCGGCGACGAATGGCGGACCTTCACGCTGCAGAACTACCTCGACCTCGCGGACCCGTACTTCACGACGTCGTTGTGGCTCACGCTGCGCCTCGCGTTCCAGAGCATGGTGTGCGCGGTGCTGCTGGCGATCCCGGTGGCGCTCGCGATGGCGCGGACCGAATCGCGGCTCGCGCGCCGGTTGCTGCTCGCCGGCGTGCTGTTGCCGCTGCTCGTGAACCTGCTGCTGCAAGGCTATGGCTGGCTCGTGATCCTCGGCCCGGCCGGGTTGCTCAACCGCGCGCTGCTGGCCACCGGTGTGATCGGGCGTCCGCTGCAGTTGCTGTACCGCGAACACGGCGTGCTGCTCGGGCTGATCCAGACCGCGTTCCCGCTCGCCGTGCTGCCGCTGTCGAGCGCGCTGCGCGCGGTGTCCCGCGCGTACGGCGAAGCCGCCGCGACGCTCGGCGCGAGCCGCTCGTAGGCGCTGCGGCACGTGACCTTGCCGCTCGCGATGCCCGGCCTCGTCTCCGGCGCACTGCTCGTGTTCGCGTACAACGCCAGCGCGTTCGCGGTGCCGCTGCTGCTCGGCGGTCGACGCGTTCCGATGCTCGCCGTACTCGTGCACGACCAGGTCGCACCGCTGCTCAACTGGCCCGCCGCGTCGGCATCCGGCGTCGTGCTGATGGGCGCGACGCTCGTCGTGATGGCGGTTTCGCAGCGCCTCGTGCGCACCCTGCAACGCACCGACGAGGTGAACCGATGAATGCCCTGCTCCTGCGCGCGCCGATGCCCGGCCGCCTCGGACGCGTCACCGGCGGGCTCGCGACGCTCGTGCTGTTGCTCGCGTCGCTGCCGATCCTGACGATGATCACGATGTCGTTCGGCGCTTCGGGCACGCTCGAATTCCCGCCGCGCGAATTCAGCCTGCACTGGTATCGGGCCGCCTGGCAGACGTTCGTGTCGTCCGATGCGGGCAGCGCCCAGTCGATGGGCGCCGCGTTGACGACGAGCCTCGTCGTCGCGGTCGCGACGATGCTGATCGCGACCGCCGTGTCGGTGCCCGCGGCTTACGCGCTGTCCCGCTACCGCTTCCGCGGCAAGACGCTCGTCGAGCAGCTCGTCGCGTTGCCGATCGTCTATCCGCTCGTGATGCTCGGCCTCGCGCTGCTGATCGTGTTCAACGCGCTGCCGGTCGAACTCGGCATCGCGCGGCTCGTCGTCGCGCACGTGATCCTGACGCTGCCGTTCACGGTGAAGAACTGCGCGGCGTCGGTCGCGTCGATCGGCCCCGATTTCGAAGAAGCCGCGTGCCTGATGGGCGCGAGCCCGCGCCGCGCGCTCGTCGACGTCGTGCTGCCGCTGATGCGGCCCGGCATCCTCGCCGGGATGCTGTTCGCCTTCATCGTGTCGTTCAACGAATTCACGGTGACGTTCTTCCTGTACAGCATCGACACGATGACCCTGCCGGTCTGGCTCTACAGCCGCACCGTCTCGTCGCTCGACCCGACCGTGTTCTGCTTCGCCGTGTTCACCGTCGCGATCGACTTCGCGCTGATCTGGATGCTCGAAAAACTCGTCGGCGACAAGGGTGTCGCGCTCTGACGCGCGCGCCATCTCGCCCTCGCCCGTGCAAGGAACCCTCATGACCCAGCTCATCCTCCAGAACGTGACGAAGCGCTTCCACCAGGCGTATGCGGTCGATCACGTCGACCTGTCGGTGCCGGACGGCAAGCTCGTCTGCTTTCTCGGCCCGTCCGGCTGCGGCAAGACCACGCTGATGCGGATCATCGCCGGCCTCGAAACGCCCACCTCCGGCACGCTGACGTTCGCCGGCCGCGACCTCACGCGCGTGCCCGCCAACCGGCGCGACTTCGGCATGGTGTTCCAGTCGCTCGCGCTGTTTCCGCACATGACGGTCGCGCAGAACATCGCGTATCCGCTGCGGCTGCGCAAGACGGACAAGGCCGCGCAGGCACGGCGCGTCGCCGAGCTGCTCGAACTGATCCAGCTGCCGCACATGGCCGACCGGCTCGTCACGCAACTGTCGGGCGGACAGCGCCAGCGCGTCGCGATTGCCCGTGCGATCGCATCGTCGCCGCGCCTGCTGCTGCTCGACGAGCCGTTGTCGGCGCTCGACGCGAAGCTGCGCGAGGCGATGCAGGTCGAGATCCGGCTGCTCCAGCAACGGCTCGGCATCACGACGATCATGGTCACGCACGACCAGCGCGAAGCGATGACGATGGCCGACGAGATCGTCGTGATGGAGAAAGGCCGGATCCAGCAGGTCGGCCGGCCGCTCGACATCTATCGCGATCCGGTCAACGAATTCGTCGCCGATTTCATCGGCCTCGGCAACATCCTGCCGGTCGCGTGCGACGGCGACGACGCCATCGTCCTGCCCGGCGGGCAGCGTCTCGCGATCCGGCGCGCGCCGGACACGCCACGCGCGACCGATGGCGTGCGCCTGCTGATTCGTCCCGAGGATGTCTGCGTGCGTCCGGGCCAGCCGGCTTCGGCGCCGAATACGCTGGCCGGCACGATCACGTTCGTGCGCGACGTCGGCGCGTCGATCGAAGCGACGATCGACTGCCGGGGCTTCACGCTGACGGCCGCGACGACGCCGCGCGAAACGCCCGACCTCCACGTCGGCATGCCGGTGCTCGCGGAACTGCCCGCCCATGCGTGCAAGCTCATCGCCGCCCGCGGCGCCTGATTTCCTTTTCCTTTCTCCCGTGCAGTCCAGCGCAGCAACGAGGATCTCACCATGAACGCAACGTCCCAAGCCACCCGCCACGTGCAGCGCCTGCTCGCCCGTACCGTCCTCCTCTGCGCCTGCGCCGGCACTGCTGGCCTTGCCGCGTTCGCGCCGCTCGCGCACGCCGACGCGCTCGACACGATCGCGAAATCGGGCGTCGTGCGCATCGGCGTGTTCGAGGACTACCCGCCGTTCGGTTCGATCGGCCCCGACATGAAGCCGCAAGGCTACGACATCGACATGGCGAACCTGATTGGCAAGGCGCTCAACGCGAAAGTCGAACTCGTTCAGGTTACCGGCGACAACCGGATGGCCTATCTCGCCGACCGCAAGACCGACATGCTGCTGTCGGTCGGACAGACGCCGGAACGCGCGAAGGTGATCGACTTCTCGAACGCGTATGCGCCGTACTACCTCGCCGTGTTCGGCCCGAAATCGCTGGCCGTGAAGGGCAACGCCGATCTCGCCGGCAAATCGGTCGCGGTCGCGCGCGGCACGCTCGAGGACCTGAGCGTGAGCAAGGTCGCGCCGCCGAGCGCGACGATCAAGCGCTTCGACGACCCGAACGGCGCGATCGCGGCGTTCCTGTCGGGACAGGCGCAGTTGCTCGTGGTCGGCAACGACGTCGGCGCGACGATCATCGCGCGCCATCCGTCGATCGATCCGGAACAGAAGTTCTCGCTGTTCAGCTCGCCCGATCACGTCGGCCTGAACAAGAACGAGCCGCGCCTGATGCAGAAGGTCAACGACGCGATCGCCGGCGCCCGCAAGAGCGGCACGCTGAATACGTTGTCGCAGAAGTGGCTGCACGCGGCACTCCCGGCCGACCTGTGATGCACGCCGCCCCCGCCCCGCACTCACGACGAAAGGCATCGCGATGACCTACGTGTTCGACTTCAGCGATTTCGGCCTCTACGCCGGCATGCTCGCGCGCGGCATCGGCGTGACGCTCGGCCTCACGGCAGCCTCCACCGTGCTGGGCGGCCTGATCGGCACCACCGGTGCGTGGGTCGCGCTCGCCGGGCCGCGCTGGGCGCGCGCGCTCGTCGCGGCCTACGTCGAGCTGATCCGCAATACGCCGTTCCTGGTCCAGCTGTTCTTCATCTTCTTCGGGCTGCCCGGGATCGGCGTGCACATCGACGAAGCACAGGCGGCCGTGCTGGCGATGACGGTCAACCTGGGCGCGTACGCGGTCGAGATCCTGCGTGCCGGCATCGAATCGGTGCCGCACGGGCAGGTGCAGGCGGCGCGCGCGCTCGGGCTGCACGGCCGGCAGGTGTTCGGTCACGTCGTGCTGCCGCAGGCGCTCGCGAACGTGTACCCCGCGCTGCTCGGGCAGGTGCTGATCGTGATGCTCGGCTCCGCGGTCGTCTCGCAGATCTCGGTGCCCGACCTGACCTATGCGGCGAACTTCATCCAGTCGCGCAACTTCCGTGCGTTCGAGATCTACATCGTCGTGACCGCGATCTACCTGCTGCTGTCGATCGCATTGCGCATGCTGCTCAATCGCGCCGGCCGCCGGCTGTTCTCGGGCCGCACCCAGCGCGGCGCGGCGGCCGCGCCCCAGCGCACCCGGTTTGCGCGCTTCACGTGGCGCGCCCGCTCTCCCGAAACCCGCCTTCCCACGGAGCGTGCACGATGATCGAATTCACCTTCCAGGATATTGCGTGGAACCTGCTGCTCGCCGCGCGCTGGACCGTGCTGCTGTCGCTGATCACGTTCGTCGGCGGCAGCGTCGCCGGGTTCGCGCTGCTGGCGATGCGCATCTCGGCTTCAGCCGCGCTGCGTCGCTTCGTGATCCTGTACGTCGAGCTGTTTCAGGGCACGCCGCTGCTGATGCAGCTGTTCCTCGGCTTCTTCGGCTTGCCGCTCATCGGCATCGACGTGACGCCATGGGTGGCCGCGTCGGTCGTGCTGACGCTGAACGCCAGCGCATATCTGACCGACATCTGGCGCGGCTGTGTCGACGCGGTACCGCGCGGCCAGTGGAACGCGGCGGCCAGCCTCGGCATGACGTGGACCCAGCAACTGCGCTACGTGGTGTGGCCGCAGGCGTGGAAGATCGCGCTGCCGCCGACCGTCGGCTTCCTCGTGCAGGCAGTCAAGAGCACCGCGCTGACGTCGATCATCGGGCTGACCGAGCTGACCAAGACGGGCAACATCATCACCAACGCGGTATTCAAGCCGTTTCCGATCTACGCGATGGTCGCGCTGCTTTACTTCGCGATGTGCTTCCCGCTGACGTGGTATGCCCGCGTGCTCGAACGTCGCTATCGCGTCGCGAAGGCACGCTGAACCGGCGCCGCGCGCGCTTCATTACGATCCAGGAACTTCCATGATTTCCATCAGCAACGTTTCGAAGTGGTACGGCCAGTTTCAGGTCCTCAGCGACTGCACGACCGAGGTCAGGAAAGGCGAAGTGGTCGTCGTGTGCGGCCCGTCGGGTTCGGGCAAATCCACGCTGATCAAGACCGTGAACGGCCTCGAGCCGTTCCAGCAGGGCGAGATCCTCGTGAACGACCAGTCGGTCGGCGACAGGAAGACGAACCTGTCGAAGCTGCGCTCGAAGGTCGGGATGGTGTTCCAGCATTTCGAGCTGTTCCCGCATCTGTCGATCACCGAGAACCTGACGCTCGCGCAGGTCAAGGTGCTCGGCCGCGGCAAGGACGAGGCGAACGAGAAGGGTCTGAAGCTGCTCGACCGCGTCGGCCTGAAGGCGCATGCGCACAAGTTTCCGGGCCAGTTGTCGGGCGGCCAGCAGCAGCGTGTCGCGATCGCGCGCGCGCTGTCGATGGATCCGATCGCGATGCTGTTCGACGAGCCGACGTCCGCGCTCGACCCCGAGATGATCAACGAAGTGCTCGACGTGATGGTCGAACTCGCGCAGGAAGGGATGACGATGATGGTCGTCACGCACGAGATGGGCTTCGCGAAGAAGGTCGCCCATCGCGTGATCTTCATGGACAAGGGCGCAATCGTCGAGGACGACCGCAAGGACGATTTCTTCTCGAATCCGAAATCGGAACGCGCGAAGGACTTCCTCGCGAAAATCCTGCACTGAGCGATACCGCGGCGCGCCGCCGCGCGCCCGCTCCACCCCGACTCTCCCGATGAAACGACTTCCCTCCCTCAACGCGCTGCAGGTGTTCGACATCGTTGCCCGTCACGGCAGCTTCACGCGCGCCGCCGAGCACCTGTGCCTGACCCAGGGGGCCGTGAGCCGGCAAATCCTCGCGCTCGAGAGCTTCTATCAGTTTGCGCTGTTCAAGCGCACGCCCAAGGGGCTCACGCTGACGGCCGAAGGGGAGCTCCTGTTGCCGACGGTGCGCGAAAGCTTCGCGCGTATCGAGGAGGTATCGATGCGCCTTTCGCGCAGGCGTACCGAACTCGCACTGAAGGTGCCGACCTGCATGATGCAGTGGATGCTGCCGCGCATCATGCGGTTCCAGGCCGAGCATCCCGAACTGCAGGTGCAGATCACCACCACCTGGGATCATCAGGTCGACTTCCGCATGGAGCCGTTCGACGCCGCGGTGATCTACGCGGCCGGCGCCGGCCCCGACATGCATGCGATCCCGTTGTTCGAAGAACGGCTCACGCCGGTCTGTGCGCCGAGCCTGCCGGACCGGCAGCCGCTCACGAGCCTCGACGACCTGGCCGCTCACACGTTGCTGCATCCGACCCGCGATCACCGGGACTGGAAGCGGTGGCTCGACCATGCGGGCGCACCGCACGTCGACTCGACGCGCGGCCTGAGCTTCGAAACGCTGGATCTCGCGACGCACGCGGCGATCGACGGCTATGGGGTCGCGATCGGCGACAGGACGCTCGCCGACGAAAGCGTGGCGGCGCACCGGCTGGTGATGCCGTTCGACCTGTCGTTGCCGACGGGGATGGGCTATTTCTTCGTGTATCCGGACGGTGCGGAACAGCAGCAGAAGATCCAGCTGTTCGGCGGCTGGATCGCGGACGAACGCAAGGGCGCTGCGGGTGTCGCGCTGGCCTGAGCGGATGCCGCGTCTTACGCATGCGGCACGACCCCGCTAAATGTGCGATGGCGCCGGCTCCGGTGGCCGAATCCGGCGGTCGCACTCATCGCGCCGAATCATTCGAAAGTCCCGCCATGAAGGAAGGCAACGAGCGATCGCCTGTAGCGCGGTCGCTCAGCACGCCCGGATGTCCTGCGTGACCAGTTCGTGTCGGCAGATCACCTCGAAAACCCGACACGCCATGCCGCCTCAAACATCGCGCCCCATCGGGATAAAACCTGCACCCGGCGGTAAAACGTCCCCTGAAACAGCTCGGTAAAGTGGCCAGCGGCTATTTGTAATGCTTCACGGCCGCGCTCAAAACAACCGATTCAGGAGACATGAATGCAACGCATCACGAGATCAGCCATTCGCCGATCGGCATGGGCCGCGTCGGGCACCGCGCTCACCCTGGGGCTGTTTGCCTGCGGCGGCGTCGACTCGCCTTCCACGCCGGTCACGCAACAGGACTTCGGCTATACGACGTTGAACCTGATCACCAGGGACGGCCTGAAGTTCAAGGACATGGACAAGAGCGGCCAGCTCGAACCGTACGAGGACTGGCGCCTGAGTGCCGACGTGCGCGCGCGGGACCTGGTCGGCCGCCTCACGCTGGCCGAGAAAGCCGGCCTGATGATGCACGGCACCGCTCCGGTGCTGAACGACACCACCGGCTCAGGCACCGGCTCCGCTTACGATCTGGCGGCACTCAAGACGCTCATCAATCAGCGGGGCGTCAACACCTATATCACGCGCATGAGTGGCGACGCGCACACCATGGCCGATCAGGCCAACCAGATTCAGACGCTGGCGGAGCAGTCGCGGCTCGGCATCCCGGTGTCGATCAGTTCCGACCCGCGCAACCATTTCCAGTACACGCTCGGCGCAAGCGCAGGCGGCAGCGGTTTCTCGCAATGGCCCGAAACGCTCGGCTTCGCCGCGATCGGCGACGCGGCACTCACGCGAAAATTCGGCGATATCGCGCGCCAGGAGTATCGTGCGGTCGGCATGACCGAAGCGCTTTCGCCGCAGGCCGACCTGGCGACCGAGCCGCGCTGGTCACGCATCAACGGCACCTTCGGCGAGGACGCCGATCTCGCGCGCACGCAGGTTCAGGCCTATATCGAAGGCTTCCAGGGCGGCAGCAACGGCATTCAGGCCAATAGCGTCATCGCGGTCGTCAAGCACTGGGCCGGATATGGCGCGCAGAAACTCGGGTTCGACAGCCACAACTACTATGGTCGCTACGCGACCTATCCGGGCAACAACTTCGCCTATCACCTGAAGCCGTTCGAAGGCGCCTTCGCGGCCAACGTCGGCTCGGTCATGCCGACCTACTCCGAACCGGACATGACGGTCACGGTCGACGGCATCACGCTGGAGCCGGTGGGCGGTGCTTACGACAAGGCGCTGCTGACCGACCTGCTGCGCGGGAAATACGGCTTCAAGGGGGTGATCGTGTCCGACTGGCTGATCGCCGACGACTGCGACGCGAACTGCATCAACGGCGTGTCGTCGGGATCCCCTTCGTTCGTCGGACTGGGCATGCCCTGGGGGATGGAAGGCGCGACCCGCGTGCAGCGTTTCGTGCGAGCGGTCAATGCCGGCATCGACCAGTTCGGCGGAGACGACGATCCGAGCGACCTGATCGACGCCGTCAATCAAGGGCAGTTGTCGGAAGACCGTCTGTCGGAATCGGCCTATCGCGTCCTGCTGCAAAAATTCCAGCAAGGCTTGTTCGATCATCCGTACGTCGATGCAGACGCGGCCGGCAAGATCGTCGGCAACGCCGACTTCCAGGCCCAGGCACTCGATGCGCAGCGCCGCTCGATGGTGCTGCTGCAGAACAACGGCAAGCTGCTGCCGATGACGGCGTCCGGCAAGAAAGTCTGGCTGTACGGTATCGATCCCGCGGTCGCACGGCAATACGGGTATCAGGTCGTCGATACGCCGCAAGCCGCGGACGTTGCGATTCTCCGCGTGAGCACGCCTTATCAGACGCTGCACCCGAACTACATGTTCGGCTCGATGCAGCATGAAGGCAGTCTTGCGTTCGTCGACGGTAGTGCGGACTACGAGGCAATCAAGCAGGCCGCGCTTGCGCCGAAGTCGATCGTCTCGGTGTACATGGATCGCCCCGCGATCCTGACCAACGTGCAGGACAAGGCCACCGCGATCCTCGCCAATTTCGGCGTGACCGATGCCGCGCTGTTCGACGTGCTGACCGGGAAAGGCCAACCGCAAGGGAAGCTGCCGTTCGAGCTGCCGTCGTCGATGGCGGAAGTCGCGGCGCAGCTGGAAGACGTGCCGCACGATACCGCGCATCCGTTGTATCCGTTCGGATACGGTTTGACGTATTGATGCGCTGACGCATTGTCGATGCCGGCTCGCCGATCGCGGCCGGCATCGACGACCTCGATGACCGGCGCACGCGCATCGCCCCGCTCGATCTTCGATCCGGCATCGCAGTATCGCGACGGCCCGTGGCCGCTCGAACGCGGTGCGCCCGTTGCGCCGCGGGCCCGTGACGCGCTGTGCGTCCAGCCAGGCCGGCAATCGTCCGCGCCGTGTGTCCGGATCACTCATTGCAACGAATCCATCCGACCGGCAACGCGCGCAAGTACAAGACAACACGCGCCCCATCTCGAGTCGCAACCCGCGCTGCATATCGCGAAGGCCCCAAACCCGGGGCCGCCGCCCGATTGCGGGCAAACAGGCTCACGGCGGCCGAAGTCGCCACATCGCCCCCCACTGAAACGATTCCATCGATTCTTCGCAATGGTCTCCTGCTCAGGGGGTTTTGCCGATGTCCACGCACGGTCGCTTTCATTGTTCAATAATTTGATGAATTGATTATCTGAACAATTGAATCGAGTTAATCAATAAATCAAACACCGGATTGAAATTAATTATTGCTTTGTTGCAATTTCCGCCAGATATAAAAATAACCAGTATTTAGTAAGCTAATTTTCATAATCATCATGCTACAGTGCGTTTCAAATATTCATGTGGCACGAATACTTTGAATCGCCAGCTCGCCCTTCAATCGAGCAATACCTCCCCGTTTCACCTGCCTTGCCTTGAAATCAACCGAGCTTGCGGGCCGTCAGTGAACCCCCGTCAAGAATGGGTTTGATTTTTCAGATTTTTGAAACGCGCGATGTGTGACCGCTCATCATTCGCGCCCTGCGCCATCAAGTTGCGCGTATTGAACAATGACGAGGATAATTTTGAACACAAAAGACCCTCAGAAATTCGCGGAGCTGACTGCTGCGCAAATGGAAATGTGGTTTTCGCAGAAACTCGAACCCGACAATCCGTTGTTCGACAGTCGTGGCTATGTGGATATCAGCGGCGCGATAAATCGCCCCGCTTTCGAAGCGGCATTAAGTCGTGTTGTCCATGACGCTCGAAGCCTGCATTTTCGCTTTATCGAAACACCGACGGGGCCCTTGCAGTTTGAATGCGAGCCGGCTGCATTCGGGCTGGATTTTATCGACGTGTCGAATGAAGCCGACCCGTTTTCCGCTTGCTGGAATGTCATGCAGATCGAGTCGAACACGGCCTACGACCTGCTCTCCGGCAAGCTGTTCAGCCAGATGTTGTTCAAGCTCGGCGACGAGCGCCATATCTGGTACCAGCGGTATCACCACATCGTGATGGATGGTGCGAGCATCCCGCTCGTGACACGCCGGGTTGCCCAAGTCTATACGGCACTTGCGCGGCACCAGCCAGCTCCCGACGCAGACTTCGGGTCGATCGACCTGATGACGAACGGTGACCGTTCTTACCGGTCGTCTTCGCGCTACGCGAACGACCGCCGGTACTGGCAAGACTACGTCGACACCCTGCCTGCTCCGGAGACCCTGGTCGGCAAGGCGCCGCACGCGAGCGGCTTTTTCAGGCGGGAATCCACGCCGCTTCCGCTTGCGTTCACCGGACAGCTCGACCGGATCGAGACGCAGATCGCGAAGTGGCCGCTCGTTCTCACGGCCATCGTGGCGGCCTACCTTTACCGAACGAGCAACGGCCGGATAACCGTGTTCGATTTCCCGGTATCGGCCCGCACGAAGGAGACGCGCACGCTGCCCGGGATGTTCGCCAACGTCCTGCCGATGCGGCTGCCCATTACGCCGCAGATGTCGCTCGTGGAATTGACGCGGCACGTGAGCGCCGAAGTGTTCTCGCACATGAAGCACCAGCAGTTCCGCGTGAAGGAGATCAAGCAGCTGCGCGGTGCGATCACCGCACCTGTTTTCGGTCCACGCATCAATATCGTTCCGTTCGACAACCGGTGGGAATTCGGCGACAGTCGTGCGACCCTGCATGCGCTCGCCAATGGCCTCGTCAACGATTTCGCCGTGACCGTGACCGGCGATCCGCGCGATCCCGGGTGTACGTTGCACGTGGACGGGAATGCCGAGCTTTACGATGCTGCAAGCGTGCAGGCGCATCGGAAGCGGCTGCTTCACTTCATCGAGACAGCGCTCGCCAACCCTGAGCAGCCGATCGGCCAGATCGACCTGCTCGATGCCGACGAGCGGCGTTTGCTGCTGCAGACGTGGAATGAGACGGACGCTGCCTACCCCGCGCATCAGTGCATTCACGAACTCGTCGAGGCTCAGGCCCGGAAAGCGCCCGAGGCCGTCGCGCTCGTCGCGGAGCATGAGCAGCTCTCCTATGCCGAACTCAATGCCCGCGCCAACCGGCTCGCCCATTACCTCGTCGAGCTTGGCGTCGGCCCCGATACGCCCGTCGCCGTGTGCGCCGAGCGCAGCATCTCGATGGTCGTCGCACTGCTGGCCGTGTTCAAGGCCGGCGGCGCTTATCTGTCTATCGATCCCGCTTATTCCGGCGCACGACTCGCGCATATCGTCTCCGATGCCAATCCTCCGGTCGTACTCGTCGATCCGGTCGGACGCCACGCGCTCGCCGACGTGCATCCGGCCACGCCCACGCTCGTCGATATCAGTGTCGCGTCGCCGCCGTGGGCCGCGTACTCGGCGGACAACCTCCCGCCGCTCGCGCGCGGACTGACCTCGCGCCACCTCGCCTATGTCATCTATACGTCCGGGTCCACCGGCACGCCCAAGGGGGTCATGGTCGAGCATCGGCAGCTCGCCAATCTCGTCACGTGGCATATCGCACGCTTCGACCTACACCCCGGCTCGCGCGTGCCCGCCACCGCCAGTCTGGCCTTCGACGCCAGCGTGTGGGAACTCTGGCCCGCGCTCTGCGCCGGCGCCGCGCTGCTGCTGCCCCCGGCAGGCCTGGCGTCCGATGCAGCCGCGTTGCTCGCCTGGTGGCGCCGGCAGTCGATGGATTGTGCGTTCCTCGTCACGCCGCTGGCGATGCTCGCAATGCAGTCCAGCCTGCCGCACGGGTTGAAGTCGCTGCTGATCGGCGGAGATCGTGTCACCACACTGCCCGCCGGGCTGCCGCCGTCGTTGCGCATCGTCAACAACTATGGCCCGACCGAAACCACGGTCGTCGCGACTTCCGGCGAGCTCGTGCTGTCCTCCGGCGACGTGACCCATTCGATCGGCAAGCCGATCGCCAATACGCGCATCTATCTGCTCGATGACGCGCAAGCGCCGGTGCCGCTGGGCGCAGTCGGCGAGCTTTACATTGGCGGTGTGGGCGTCGCGCGTGGCTATCTCAACCGCCCTGAGCTGACCGAGCAGCGGTTCCTGCCCGATCCGTTTGCGCGCGCAGCCGGCCAGCCCGATGCACGCATGTACCGCACCGGCGATCTCGCGCGCTACCTGCCGGACGGCAACATCGTCTTCCTCGGCCGCAACGACGATCAGGTCAAGATCCGGGGCTTCCGCATCGAACCGGGTGAAATCGAGGCACAGCTTGCGTCGCACGATGCCGTACGCGAAGCCATCGTGCTGGCGCGTCCCGACGCGGCGGGCAACGCCCGACTGCTCGCATACGTGACGCTGGACGACACCGCGCCGCGTGCAGAACATGCAGAACGCGTCCGGCAGTTGCGCGAGCACCTTGCCGCAAGGTTGCCCGACTACATGGTGCCGGCGGCGTTCGTTGTGCTCGATACATTGCCGCTCACCTCGAACGGCAAGCTCGACCGTCGCACGCTACCGGAGCCGGACGACGACGCCTTCGCCCATACGCAGTACGAGGCGCCGCAGGGCGAAATCGAGCGCACCATCGCCGCGCTGTGGGCCGACCTGCTCGGCGTCGAACGCGTCGGCCGCCACGACAACTTCTTTGCGCTCGGTGGGCATTCGCTGATCGCCGTCCAGCTGATCGAGCGCTTGCGCCAGATCGGCCTGACGCTTGCGATCCGGGATCTGTTCGAGCAGCCGGCCCTCGCCGCACTCGCCGCCACCCTCGGTCAGTCGCGCGAAGTGATCGTGCCGGAAAACCGGCTCGGGCCCGATACGCAGGCCATCACGCCCGAGCTCCTGCCGCTCGCCGATCTGTCGCAAGACGACATCGACCGCATCGTCACGCAGGTTCCGGGCGGCATCGCGAACATTCAGGATATCTATGCGCTTTCTCCGCTGCAGGACGGCATCCTGTTTCATCATGTCCTCAGCACGCAGGGAGACCCCTATCTGCTGAGCGCGCATCTGGCCTTTTCCGATCGCGCCGCGCTCGATCGCTATCTTCAGGCGATGGATTGCCTCGTCGAGCGGCACGACATCCTCCGCACGGCCGTGCTGTGGGAAGGTCTGGGTTCGCCGGTACAGGTCGTGCTGAGGCGCGCGCACCTCGACGTAACCGAGCTGACGCTCGACGACGGCACGTGCGCCGCGGAGCAGTTGCCGGCCCACATCCATCCGGGGCGCTACCGGATGGATCTGGCCCAGGCCCCGCTCCTGCGCTTCGTGATCGCCGAAGCGACGGGCGGACGCTGGCACGCGATGATGTTGCTCCATCACCTCGTCGGCGACCATTCCACCCTCGCGATCCTGAACGAAGAAGTCCAGGCGACGCTCGCCGGACAGCTACACCGCCTTCCCGCGCCGCAACCTTACCGCAACCTCGTCGCGCATGCGCGTCTCGGGATGCCCGCGAGTGCGCACGAAGCGTTCTTCAGCGAGATGCTGAATGACGTCGATGCGCCGACCCTTCCGTTCGGCCTCACGCTTCAGCACGACGACATGGCGCCCGTGTACGACGCGCGTCGAACGATGCCGGGCACGCTCGACGCACGACTGCGTACGCTGTCGAAAACCATCGGCGTGAGCCTCGCCACGTTGTGCCATCTTGCATGGGCGCTCGTCCTCGCCCGCACGAGCGGTCAGCGGCACGTCGTGTTCGGGACGGTGCTGTTCGGACGCATGGCGGCCGGCGCGGGCTCCGACCGTACGATGGGCCTGTATATCAATACGCTGCCGCTGCGCATCGACATCGACGCGACCGATGTACGCACGGCCGTCCGCGACACGCAGGTACGGCTCGCAGGCCTGCTTGCCCATGAACATGCATCGCTCGCACTGGCGCAACGATGCAGCGGCATCGGCGCGAACGCGCCGCTGTTCAGCGCGCTGCTGAATTACCGCCACAACGTACACACCGATGGCCACGCGCAGTGGCCGTCCGATGTCGAACTGCTGGGCGCACACGAGCGGACCAATTACCCTGTGACGCTGTCCGTCGAGGACAACGGCGATGCGCTCGAGCTTGTCGCACAGGTCGTCTCACCGACGCTGCCGGAACGGATCTGCGCCTACATGCAGCGTGCGCTGGAGCAACTGGCGGATGCGCTCGAGACGGGATCCGGTTCGCTCGAGCATCTGCAGATCGTGCCCGACGACGAGCGAGCGCTGCTGGTCGACACACTGAACGCGACGGACGCGCCTTATGACCGGCACCAGTATCTGCACGGGCTGTTCGAGGCGCAGGTCCGGCGTACGCCCGAGGCCACCGCGCTGATCTCCGGCGGCGAGCGCCTCTCCTACGCCGAACTCAACGCGCGCGCCAACCGCCTCGCGCGCTACCTGATCGAGTTCGACGTCACCCCCGATACGCCGGTCGCCGTCTGCCTCGATCGCGGCGCGCCGATGGTCGTCGCGCTGCTCGGCATCCTCAAGGCCGGCGGCGCCTATGTGCCGCTCGATCCCGCTTATCCCGGCGCGCGCCTCGCGCATATCCTCTCCGACGCCGCGCCCGCCGTCGTGCTCGTCGATCCGGTCGGACGTCAGGCGCTTGCCGACGCGCTCGGCGATGCGCATCTGGCCAAGCACACGCTGGTCGACGTGAGTGTCGAATCACCACCGTGGGACGGCCTGCCGCCGCATGATCTGTCGCCGCACGCGCTCGGCTTGACTCCGCGTCATCTCGCCTACGTCATCTACACGTCAGGCTCCACCGGCCTGCCCAAGGGCGTGCAGAACGAGCATGAAGCGCTGATCAACCGCCTGACCTGGATGCAGACCGCCTATCGCCTGGATGCCCGCGATGTCGTGCTGCAGAAGACGCCGTTCAGCTTCGACGTGTCGGTCTGGGAGTTCTTCTGGACGCTGGCCAATGGCGCCACGCTCGTCATGGCCGCGCCCGGCGCACACCGTGATGCGGACTATCTGACTGAAGTCATCGTGCAATACGGTGTCACCACCCTGCACTTCGTGCCGTCGATGCTCAGCGGTTTCCTCGACGCGCCCGGGCTCGCACGCTGTACCACGCTCTCGCGCATCATCTGTAGCGGCGAGGCGTTGCCGTCGGCAACCGCGCGGCGCTGCCTGGAGCGTTTGCCCCATGCGCAGCTGCACAACCTGTATGGTCCGACCGAAGCCGCCATCGACGTGACCGCGTTTACGTGTCCGCCGAATTTCGACGCGCCATCCGTGCCGATCGGCAAGCCAATCGCCAATACACGCATCTATCTGCTCGATGAGGCGCAGGCGCCAGTGCCGCTGGGCGCTGTCGGCGAGTTGTACATCGGCGGGGTCGGTGTCGCGCGTGGCTACCTCAACCGTCCGGAGCTGACCGAGCAGCGGTTCCTGCCCGATCCTTTCGCCCGCGCGGCCGGCGAGCCTGAAGCACGCATGTACCGCACCGGCGATCTCGCGCGCTACCTGCCGGACGGCAACATCGTCTTCCTTGGCCGCAACGACGATCAGGTCAAGATCCGCGGCTTCCGGATCGAACTGGGCGAAATCGAAGCGCAGCTTGCATCGCACGACGCCGTACGCGAAGCCATCGTGCTGGCACGTCCCGATGCAACGGGCAACACCCGACTGCTGGCGTACGTGATGCTGGACGACGCGGCGCCACGTGCAGAGCATGCAGAACGCGTCCGGCACTTGCGCGACCACCTTGCCGCCAGGCTGCCCGACTACATGGTGCCGGCCGCTTTCATCGTGCTCGACACGTTGCCGCTCACGCCGAACGGCAAGCTCGACCGTCGCGCACTGCCCGAGCCTGACGACGACGCCTTCGCCCAGGCGCAGTACGAAGCGCCGCAAGGCGAGATCGAGAGCACCATCGCCGCACTGTGGGCCGAACTGCTCGGCATAGAACGCGTCGGCCGCCACGACAACTTCTTTGCGCTCGGCGGCCATTCGCTTGTCGCGATTCGCATGGTCTCGCGCATCGTCAACGAGACCGGGAAAGTCCTGCCGTTGCGCAAGGTATTCGAAGCACCGACCGTCGCGGAACTGGCACTTGCACTGGCAGATGCCACGTCGCACGAAAGCGGTCACGACATCGTCAGCATCGACCGCAACGCGCCGATGCCGCTGTCCTTCGCGGAAGAGCGGATTCTCGCGATCGAAGCGGGTGCGGCGCGCGGCGCGATGTTCAACTCGTCGCGCCTCTTCATCCTGTCCGGCCACGTGCGCGAGGATGGGCTGGATCGCGCACTGCGCGCGGTCGTCGACCGTCACGAAATCCTGCGCACGCACTATGCGAGCGACGCCGCCACCGGCGCGTTCGTCCCTGTCGTGGAACGCGCCGACAGCTTCCGGCTGGAACGCCGCGACGTCGCCGGAGACGATGCGATGTCGCTCGCACAATCGGAGGCCGCGAAGCTGCTCGACTGCTTCGAGGGCCCTGTCTTCGGCGCGACGCTGTTCGTCGAGTCGCCGCAGCGTTCGATCCTGATGATCTCGATTCACCACATCGCGATGGACGCCACGTCGTGGACGACGGTCTGGCGCGACTTCCGGCACGCCTATGCGGCGCTGGCCGCCGACGAGCCGCCGGCACTCGCGCCGCTCGCGCTGCAATACCGTGACTATGCGGCGTGGTCGAAGCGGCACGTCGACGTCGAACACCTTGAGCAATTGGGGCAGGTCTGGCGGGAACGCCTCGCCGGTGCGCCCGCGTGCATCGACCTGCCCTCCGACCGGCCGCGACCGGTGAGGTTGTCGGATCGCGCCGGACGCTGCGAACACGTGCTCGCGCCCGAGCTCGTGCAGCAGATCCGGCAGATCGCCGCCGCCTACAACGTCACGCCGTTCGTCGTGCTCGAGACGGCGCTCGCGATCACGTGCGCGCAACTCGCGCGCAGCCGCGACATCGTGATCGGTACGGTCACCGAAGGCCGGACGCACGCGGCGACCGAAGAGATGGTCGGCCTCTTCGTGAACACGCTGCCGCTTCGCCACCGGCTGGATCGATCCGCATCCGTCGCCAGCCATTTGCTCGCGGCGTCGCAGGAACTGCTGTCCGCGCTCGAAGCGGGCGAACTGCCGTTCGCCCATCTGGTCGCAGCCGTCAATCCGCCGCGCAGCACGTCGTACGACCCGATCTTCCAGGTATTTTGTCAATTCCAGCAAGGCCCGGGAACGGAACGCGAGACGATCTCCGGCCTGACGCTCGAGGCCGTTCCGCGCGCACGCGTCGGGCGTGGCGCCGATCTCGCCGTCGTGTTCCTGGATACGGGCGAAACCGTCAGCGCCGATGTCTCGTACAGCGCCGACCTGTTCGACCCGGCGAGCATCGACGCGATCATCGCGCTGTTCCTGGCATTCGTGACGGAAGGCGTGCAGCGGCCGGATGCGTCGGTCACCGACCGCTGGGACGCCGGCGTCGCGCGCATGCGGGCCGACGCATCGGGCCCGGACGTCGCGCGGCTGATCGACGCGCCGGCCAGCCCGTCCGGCACCTGGTATCCGCTGTCGCCCGCGCAGCAGGCGGTCTGGCTGCAGGAGCAGGCGTCGCGGCACGGGACATCGTTCTTTTCGATTGCGGCGATGCACTGCGCGCCGGAGATCGATCGCGCGCGGCTCGTCCTCGCCGCGCGTGCGCTCATTGCGCAGAATCAGTCGTTCTGGCTTCAACTCTCCGATACCGGCCTGCAATGCGAGGGACCGATGCCGACGACGCGCTTCGAGCATGTCGTCGAACCCGTGGCAAGGACGGACGCCGAGCTGCGACAGGCGGTCGTCGACTGGCACGAGTCGCTCAACGAAAACCTCGACGACAAGACCAATTCGGTCGCGATCTTCGAATCGCCGGGAAGCGTACTGGTCGCGTTGCGGTCGCATCATTTGCAGACCGACGGCTGGGCGGCGGTTCGATTGTTCGAGCGCATCGGCAAGAACTACACCGCACTCGAAAAGAATCCGGCCCATGCGTTCAGCATGGACCGGTTCGTTCTCGATACGCTTGCGCTCGACGATCGCTATCTCTGTTCGTCGACGTACGCGCGCGACGCGACATTCTGGCAGTCGGCGTGCGCGAAGATGGACGGCCCCGCATTGGTGACGCTGGTGGCCGACCATGCTCACCCCGTCGATGCGCGCGGCGGCGTCGCGTCGATGCGCAGAACGTTCTCGCCGGCCTTGCAGGCGCGGCTCTCGCACATCGCGCAAAAGCATGCGTTGTCGCCGTCGGAATGCCTGACTGCGCTGACCGGCATCTATCTGATGCGTATCGCGGGCCAACGGCGCGCCGTCGTCGGCGCGTCGTTCCTGAACCGGACGCGCGACGCGCTCGATGTCCCAGGGCAATTCGCCAAGGTCATTCCGCTTCCGGTGTCGCTCGAGCAGGCCGATGCGCCGGTTTCGGCGGCGTTGGGCGAGATCTGCGAGACGTTCCGGAACGTGATGCGTCACGGCAGATTCCCGTTGGGCGACATGGTCAGGCGTTACGGGATCGATCCGCGCCATATCGACGTGAGCGTCAATACGTTGTTCCTGCGGCATCCGGTCGAAGTGGCCGGCCAGCCCACGCACGTCCAATGGCTGTCCGGGCCGGAGAACGGCCTGTCGTTCCTGTTTACGCAATTCGGCAGAAACGCGCCGATCGACGTCGAACTCCGGTACAACCGCGACGTGTTCGATCCGGTAGCCGTCTCGCGCCATGCGGCGCGTCTACTCGACTTCATCGAGCACGCGTGCGAAGACGACAGCGTAGCGGCGTGGTCGATCGATCTCGTATCGAGCGACGAAAAGGCGCTGCTGATCGATACGCTGAATGCGACGGACGCGCCTTATGACCGGCACCAGTATCTGCACGGGCTGTTCGAGGCGCAGGTCCGGCGTACGCCCGAAGCCACCGCGCTGGTCTCCGGCAGCGAGCGCCTCTCCTACGCCGAACTCAACGCGCGCGCCAACCGCCTCGCGCGCTACCTGATCGAATTCGACGTCACCCCCGATACGCCGGTCGCCGTCTGTCTCGACCGCGGCGCGCCGATGGTCGTCGCGCTGCTCGGCATCCTCAAGGCCGGCGGCGCCTATGTGCCGCTCGATCCCGCCTATCCCGGCGTGCGCCTCGCACATATCCTCTCCGATGCCGCGCCCGCCGTCGTGCTCGTCGATCCGGTCGGACGCCAGGCGCTTGCCGACGCGCTCGGCGATGCGCATCTGGCGAAACACACGCTGGTCGACGTGAGTGTCGAATCACCACCGTGGGATGGACTGCCTCCGCATGATCTGTCGCCGCACGCGCTCGGCTTGACTCCGCGTCATCTCGCCTACGTCATCTACACGTCAGGCTCCACCGGCCTGCCCAAGGGCGTGCAGAACGAGCATGAAGCGCTGATCAACCGCCTGACCTGGATGCAGACCGCCTATCGCCTGGATGCCCGCGGTGTCGTGCTGCAGAAGACGCCGTTCAGCTTCGACGTATCGGTCTGGGAATTCTTCTGGACGCTGGCCAATGGCGCCACGCTCGTTATGGCCGCGCCCGGCGCACATCGTGATGCCGACTATCTGACCGACGTCATCGCGCAATACGGTGTCACCACCCTGCACTTCGTGCCGTCGATGCTCGGCGGTTTCCTCGACGCGCCCGGCCTCGCACACTGCACGACGCTCTCGCGCATCATCTGTAGCGGCGAAGCGTTGCCATCGGCAACCGCGCGGCGCTGCCTGGAGCGTTTGCCCCATGCGCAGTTGCACAACCTGTATGGTCCGACCGAAGCGGCCATCGACGTGACCGCCTTCACGTGTCCGGCAGATTTCAACGCGCCGTCCGTGCCGATCGGCAAGCCGATCGCCAATACGCGCATTTACCTGCTCGATGAGGCACAGGCGCCGGTGCCGCTGGGAGCAGTCGGCGAGTTGTACATCGGCGGGGTCGGCGTCGCGCGTGGCTACCTCAATCGTCCGGAGCTGACCGAGCAGCAGTTCCTGCCCGATCCGTTCGCGCGCGCGGCCGGCCAGCCCGATGCACGCATGTACCGCACCGGCGATCTCGCGCGCTACCTGCCGGACGGCAACATCGTCTTCCTTGGCCGCAACGACGATCAGGTCAAGATCCGGGGCTTCCGTATCGAACTCGGCGAAATCGAAGCGCAGCTTGCATCGCACGATGCCGTACGCGAAGCCATCGTGCTGGCCCGCCCCGATGCAACGGGCAACACCCGACTGCTGGCATACGTGATGCTGGACGACGCGGCGCCACGTGCAGAGCATGCAGAACGCGTCCGGCACTTGCGCGACCACCTTGCCGCCAGGTTGCCCGACTACATGGTGCCGGCCGCATTCATCGTGCTCGACACGTTGCCGCTCACGCCGAACGGCAAGCTCGACCGTCGCGCGCTGCCCGAGCCTGACGACGACGCCTTCGCCCAGGCGCAGTACGAAGCGCCGCAAGGCGAGATCGAGAGCACCATCGCCGCGCTGTGGGCCGAACTGCTCGGCATCGAACGCGTCGGCCGCCACGACAACTTCTTTGCGCTCGGCGGACATTCGCTGCTTGCCGTGCGGATGCTGAATCGCTTACGGGCCATGCACGAGGTCAGGCTGTCGCTGTCGTCGCTGTTCGATCATCCGACCGTGAGTGCGGTCGCGCAGGCGGTCGGCGCCCGACACCGGGACGATGCGCCTGCGATCGCCCGCATCGATCGCGACGCCCCGCTGCCGTTGTCGTTCGCGCAGCAGCGAATGATGTTCCTGAGCGGATTCGAAGGCGCGGGCACGATCTATCACGTCCCGCTCGTGCTGCGGCTCGATGGCAGGCTGGACGCCGACGCATGGCATCGCGCGCTGGATGCGCTGTGGGCGCGCCACGAGGCGTTGCGCACCGTGTTTTCCGAAACGGCAGGTGCAAGCGGCGATACCCGCGCGACGCTGCTTCCGGCTGGCGACGGCATGCCGTGGCGCGTAGACGATCTGTCGTCGGAACCGGGTGCGCCGGAACACGCGCTGCGCCTGTGCAAGGAAGAAGCCACGCGCCCGTTCGACCTCGCACGCGGGCCGCTCGTGCGTGCGCGCCTCGTCAGGCTGTCGGAGCACGCGCACGTCTTCATGCTCACGCTGCACCACATCGTCTGCGACGGCTGGTCGCTGTCCGTGCTCGTCAAGGACCTGTGCGCGCTTTACGGGGCCTTCACGGCAGGACGCGCGAACCCGCTTGCCACGCTGGCGTTCCAGTACCCCGACTACGTGGCATGGCAACGGCAATGGCTGGGCGCGGAACGTCTCGAACGCGAAGCAGGTTTCTGGAAGAAAACGCTGGCGGGTATCCCGACGCTGCTGACGCTGCCGACCGATCGCCCGCGGCCCGCGCATCAGCAGTTCGACGCGGCGCGGCTGCCGCTCGAACTCGACACGGTGCTCACGCGGGATCTGAGACGGCTCGCCGCGCGGCGCGGCGTCACGGTCTTCGCGGTCGTCACCGCGGCCTGGGCCGCGGTGCTGGGGCGGCTCGCCGGCCAGGAGGATGTCGTGATCGGCACCCCGGTCGCGAATCGTTCCGGTCCCGAGTTCGAATCCATTGTGGGCCTGTTCGTGAACACGCTTGCGCTGCGCATCGACCTGTCGGGCGTACCGTCGGTCGCGCAACTGCTCGACCGCGTCCAGGGAGCCGTCGTCGCCGCACAGGATCACCAGGATCTCCCGTTCGAACAGGTCGTGGAAATCGTGAAGCCGCCGCGACGGCTCGGTCATACGTCGATCTTCCAGGTGATGATTTCGTGGCAGAACACCGACGTGCGGACGATCGAATGGCCGGACCTGGAAATCACCCCGGTTGCAAGCGCATTCGATCGGGCGAAGTTCGATCTCGAACTCGATCTGGTTGACGATGGCCATGCGGTGGCCGGTGCGCTGCGCTACGCGACCGCGTTGTTCGACGAAACATCGATCGCGCGTCATGGCGCGTACCTGATCGCCGTGTTGCGTGCGATGACCCAGGACGAAGCGCAGCCGATCGGGCAAATCGACCTGCTCGATGCCGACGAACGGCGTTTGCTGCTGCAGACGTGGAATGCGACGGACGCTGCCTACCCTGCACACCAGTGCATTCACGAACTCGTCGAGGCTCAGGCCCGGAAAGCACCCGACGCTGTTGCACTCGTCGCGGAGCATGAGCAACTCTCCTATGCCGCCCTCAATGCCCGCGCCAACCGGCTCGCCCATTACCTCGTCGAGCTTGGCGTCGGCCCCGATACGCCCGTCGCCGTGTGCGCCGAGCGCAGCATCTCGATGGTCGTCGCACTGCTGGCCGTGTTCAAGGCCGGCGGCGCTTACCTGCCGATCGATCCCGCTTATTCCGGCGCACGGCTTGCCCATATCCTCGACGACGCCGCGCCCGCCGTCGTGCTCGTCGATCCGGTCGGACGCCAGGCGCTTGCCGACTTGCCTTTGGCCACGACCACGTCCACGCTCGTCGATATCGGTTTCGCGTCGCCGTCGTGGGCCTCGCGCCCGGCGCACAACCTCCTGCCGCTTGCGCGCGGACTGACCTCGCGCCATCTCGCCTATGTCATCTATACGTCCGGCTCTACCGGCACGCCCAAGGGGGTCATGGTCGAGCATCGGCAGCTCGCCAATCTCGTCGCGTGGCATATCGAGCGGTTCGAGCTGCACGCCGGCTCACGTGTGCCGGCCACCGCCAGTCTGGCCTTCGACGCCAGCGTGTGGGAACTCTGGCCCGCGCTCTGCGCCGGCGCCGCGCTGCTGCTGCCCCCGGCAGGCCTGGCGTCCGATGCAGCCGCGTTGCTCGCCTGGTGGCACCGGCAGTCGATGGATTGCGCATTCCTCGTCACGCCGCTGGCGCTGCTCGCGATGCAGTCCGGCCTGCCGCATGGCTTGAAGTCGCTGCTGATCGGCGGCGATCGCGTCACCACACTGCCGGCCGGACTGCCGCCGTCGTTGCGCATCGTCAACAACTACGGCCCGACCGAAACCACCGTCGTCGCGACCTCCGGCGAGCTCACGCCGTCCGCCGGCGACGTGACCCATTCGATCGGCAAGCCGATCGCCAATACGCGCATCTACCTGCTTGATGAAGCGCAATCGCCAGTGCCGTTGGGCGCGGTCGGCGAGCTGTACATCGGCGGTGCAGGCGTTGCACGCGGCTACCTCAACCGTCCGGAGTTGACCGAGCAGCGGTTCCTGGCCGATCCGTTTGCGCGCGCAGCCGGCCAGCCCGATGCACGCATGTACCGCACCGGCGATCTCGCGCGCTACCTGCCGGACGGCAACATCGTATTCCTCGGCCGCAACGACGATCAGGTCAAGATCCGGGGCTTCCGCATCGAACCGGGTGAAATCGAGGCACAGCTTGCGTCGCACGATGCCGTACGCGAAGCCATCGTGCTGGCGCGCCCCGACGCGGCGGGCAACGCCCGACTGCTGGCATACGTGACGCTGGACGACGCGGCGCCGCGCGCCGAGCTCGGCCGTCAATTGCGCGAGCACCTTGCCGCAAGGTTGCCGGACTACATGGTGCCGGCCGCATTCATCGTGCTCGATGCATTGCCGCTCACCTCGAACGGCAAGCTCGACCGTCGCACGCTACCGGAGCCGGACGACGACGCCTTCGCCCATACGCAGTACGAGGCGCCGCAAGGCGAAATCGAGCGCACCATCGCCGCGCTGTGGGCCGACCTGCTCGGCGTCGAACGCGTCGGCCGCCACGACAACTTCTTTGCACTCGGCGGGCATTCGCTGATCGCCGTCCGCCTGCTTGTGCAAATCCGCGAAACGTTCGGCCACGAGATCTCGATTCGCACGCTGTTCGAATCGCCCACCGTTGCGCAGTTGGCGCCCCGGATACACGAAACGGGCGCGTCCGACGCGCTGGCCGTCCTGCTGCCGCTCCAGCCGCAGGGAGCACAAGCGCCGCTCTTCTGCATTCACCCGGCCGGCGGCTTCAGTTGGCCGTACGCGAGCCTGACGCATCATCTGCGGGATCGGCCGCTCTACGGTCTGCAGGCGCGCGCCCTCACCGAAGCCGGCCAATCCGTGCAGTCGATCGAGGAAATGGCGCAGGACTACGTCCGGCAGATTCGCAGCGTACAGCGCGCCGGCCCCTATCATCTGCTCGGCTGGTCGCTGGGGTGCCATATCGCGCACGCCATCGCCACCCAGCTGCAACGCGCCGGTGAAAAAGTGGCGTTCCTTGCCATGCTCGATGGTTATCCGGAAGTGCGCAGTGACGCGTACCCCGCACCGACGGAGACCGAAGTCATCGACGTGCTGATACGCGCATTCGTGGACGCGCCGCAAGTGCCCGCCGACCGCTCGCTGACGATCGACACGCTCAGGACGCGCCTCGCCGAACACAACCCGATGTTCAGGACGTTCAACGAGCGGACCTTCGAATCGATCGTCCGGCAATTCCAGGTGGCGCCTACCCAGGCCAGCCGGTTTGCGCCCGACGTATTCCATGGCGACGTGGTCTTCTTCAGGGCGGCGCTCGACCGGCCGGAGGGCGATCAGCCACGCGATGTCCGCGCGTGGCAACCGTATGTGCGAGGGAAAATCGACGTGCACGACATCGCCTGCCTGCATGAAACGATGATGAGCACGTCGGCGCTCGCCGGGATCGGGCCGATCGTTGCGGCCGCGCTCGACGCGGGCGCGACACACGGAAAGGCGTCGCCTGATTCACCGATCTCCGTCACGGGCGCGTGGTCGCGTCACGGCGAAACCATCGGGGGCGTGAGCGATGGTTCGCTTTCCTGACCGGGCTTCCGGTTTCGCCGCAGTCGACGACGGGCATGCACCGGCTCCACGCAGGCCTGTCCGTCATCGCCCGAAGGACGATCGGCCCGCCGGCACCGCCGGTCGGCCGCACGACCGGACGGCGGCTTCTGCGCGCTGCGCACCACGAGGCTGTCGCCGGCAAGCCGGTTCGTCATCGCGAAGGCCCGACATTCAGGAGCATGCCGAATGAATGGAGGAACGCTCACCTACCGTGTCTTGCTGATCGAAGACGACGAACGGCTTGCGCAGCAGATGCGCGAATATCTGAGTCGGTACGGGTTCGCGGTGACGGTCGTTCGCCGCGGCGACCTTGCCGTCGCGGCCGTGCGCGAGCATCCGCCCGCGCTCGTGATGCTCGACCTGATGCCGCCGGATCCCGACGGCCTGGAAGTATGCCGGCAGATCCGCGCATTCTCGAACGTCCCCGTGATCGTCATGACCCCGTACGCCGATGCCTGCGATCAGGTCGCCGTTTTCGATGCGGGCGCGGACGACTACGTCGCGAAGCCGCTCGCGCCCCGCGTGCTCGTCGCGCGCGCCCGTGCGCTGTTGCGGCGCGTGTATCGCGTCAGTCCGGACGAGGCCGATGCGGCGACGTAAGCACGCTGCCGCCGCCGGATCTCGGCCGTGACCGTCCCGACTACGGCCGCCGGCTCACGCCTTGCCGCTCACTTTCGACGACGCGGTCGACCCACCCCCGGTAAAACGCGCGGTACTTGAGCACGAGCTTGTCGTACTTGCTGTACGCGCCGCCGCCGTCCGGCTTCATCCCGTTCCAGATCTTGACGTCGTACCCCGCGGCCTGTCTGGTCTGCAGCCCGAACAGCACGTAGTCGATCGCACGGCGCAGCGGGCCGCCCGCCTTCCTGATCGAGATGAGCATGTGCATGACGTTCTTGCCGTCGCTCACCGGCGTCACGCACTGGAGCAGCTTGTATTTGGCGTCTCCGTCCAGCGCGACGGTCATGACGCACCCGCCGGGGTAGCCGTCGAAGTGCAGGTTCATCTGCGACATGTTCAGGCCGAGCGCACGCGACAGCATGCCGAGCGGCCCGAAGTACCGGTTCACGGTGAAGTCGATCCCGGCGCCGAACCACGCGCCCGCCCGGGCCAGCGACTCGACCTCCGGCCACGGGCGCCAGTCGTCGAAAAGCTTGAGCTCGAAAGCCGAGATCGGGAGCGCGTGGACGGGATGCGCATGCTGCGCGTCGTAGAAGTTCTCGACGATCCGCAAGACCGCCGTCGTCGTCTCGAACGCGAAGTGCAGGTGCATGAAGTCGCCGTTGTCGACGTCGGCCGCGGCGATGTCGGGCAGCGGATGCAGCGGTTGCGGGGAGCCGTACCAGACCCACACGTAGCCGTACCGCTCGGCGGTGACCAACGTCGGCTGACGCGCCCCGCGCGGGACGGGCTCCAGCCGGCTTACCTCCGTACTGTGGCCGGGAATGCGAACGCACTGGCCCTGCTCGTCGTACCGCCAGTGGTGAAACGGGCACTGGATGCACCCGTCCTCGACCCGCCCGTCGGCCAGGTTCGCGCCGAGGTGCGAGCAGTGGCGGTCCATCACCACGGCCCGTCCCGTCGCACCACGCCACGCCACGCACGGCCGGCCGAAGAGCGTCAGTGCCGTCGGCTTGTCCTTGAGGGCGTCCGAGCGCATCGCGACGTACCAGCTCGCGGCCACGCGCGTGGTCGCGTCGTACGCTCCCGTGGGATGCGCCCTGGCATCCACTTGATGCAACTGAAATTGAACGTCGTTCATGTTTTCGTGGCGGTGTCGGCCGGCTACTTCAGCGCCAGCCCGATGCGGGTCGTGACGTACGCCCTGAGCAGCGCGAACATCGGGTTGTAGTCGAAATACTTCTTCACCTCCGCCGGCGCGCTGGTCTGCGTCCAGTGCAGCAGCTTCATCGCCGGCACCAGGCTGTACTTCGAGTTGTTGAGCTGCGGTTTGGCCCCGGTGATGCAGTATCCGAAGCCGAACATCGGCTTGGCGAATTCCCGTTCGTTGATGAGGACGTGGATGCGCGCCGCGGCCTCTCCGGCCGGCTTGCGCCCGGCGCTCACGGCCTCGACCTCGGCCTTGGCGTCGTTGAACAACTGGTAGTACCCCTCCATGTCCGCGCACAGGAACCCGAGGTACGGGGCGTTGTCGTCGAGGTGATCGAGGTCACGCTCGTTACGCGACGCACGGAACCTCGCGTGGGCCTGCACGAGCCGGAACTGCCCGAGGATCGTGCCGACCGCCCACAGCCGGTGGAACGCGTCCCACAGCCGGAAGTCCGAGAACGCCGTGTAACAGCAGCTGACGAAGTCGTCGTTGTGGTCCAGCAGCTTCTGCTGCAGGCGCTCGATGTACTCGAAGCGCTCGGGCGAGAAGTCGTCGTCGCGCAGCGCCTTGATGAGGCGCGCCGCGAGCGCGTGGATGGTCACCGCGGTGTTCTCGAGACCGCGGGAAAAGAGCGGGTCGATGAACCCGTTCGCGTGCAGCATCAGGCAGTAGCGGTCGCCGACGCACGCGCTCGACGAGAACTGCAGGCGGTCGGTCTTGACCCAGTCGCGCACCGGCACGGCATCGCGGAACTGCGCCGCGATGCTCGGGAACCGCGCGAGGAACTCGTCGAACTCCTGCTGCGCGGGGATGTCCGTTTTCGGGTGGACACGCGGGTCGAGCTGCAGCCCGACGCTCACCAGGTTGTTGGTCGACCGCGCGTGGTTGTTGAACGGAATCACCCAGAGCCAGCCGCCCTCGAACATGTGGTGCAAGGTCCCCTCATGCCAGCGCCAGCGCTGCCCCTTGACCTTGAAGATGTCGTCGAACGGCTTGACCCCGAGCATGTGCGTGTAGAGGCTGCGCGAGTGCGTCTTGAAGCGACACGGCTCCTCGCGGAGCCCGAACTTCGTCGCGAGCGGCGCGCGCGGCCCCCCGCAGTCGATCATGTACCGGCCGGTGAACCGTTCGCCCTGGGCGGTGGCCACCGCGACGCCGTCCTTGTCGGCGTGGTAATCGGTCACGCTCGTCTTCTGGCGGACCGTGCAGCCGTATTTGATGGCGGCTTGCAGCAGGTACGCGTCGACGTCTTGCCGGTAATAATGGCTCTCCGGCCCCCACGGCAGCTCGGGAATGACGCACTGCGTGAACTCCTTCGGGTCGTGCTCCTGGCCGGGCTTGTGGAACACGAAGCCGAAGTTGCGCTTGATGCCCGTGCTCGACGCGACGTAACGCTGCGTCGCATAGAACGACGTGATGTGGTCCAGCTCCGGAATGCCGTAGCGATCGGCGATGATGCGGTTCATCAGCGACGTCTCGGGGATCGACGATTCGCCGATCGTGAACCGTGGGTGCGACGACTCCTCGACGATCAGCACGCGAAACTTTTGTTTGGCCAGGATGGCGCCCATCTGGGTGCCGGACATGCCCGAGCCGAGGATGATCACGTCGAAGTGGTTGCTGTCGCGCTCGTTCGCGGTGCGCTTCTGAGTCATGGGGGCAAGCTCTCCTGGTGAGATGGAACACATGGCCGCGCGCGTCGGGCGTCAGGTGTCAGGGCTCGTCGAGCGCGGCGTGCAGGCGGGACCGCACGTCCCGCGTGAGCGTGAGCAGATCGCCGAGCATGCTGGGCGCATACCCCCCGCTGCCGATCGCGGGGCCGCTTTGCCCAGCTTCGTACGTCCGCTCCGCCAATTTGAGGTGAGGCGCCCGGAAATGCAGCAGGATCTCGAGGACCCGCTCCAGCGCCGCCAGCCCTGCCCCGACGGGCTCGCCCCGCACGCGGGCCGCTTGCGCCTCGCCGAGCACGCGGTCGACGAGCGCCGGCTCCCCGGTGAACCGGGCGTAGACCGCCCTGAACGCGGGAAGCACATAGGGCAGGTACGTCTCCTTGAATTCCAGATAGGCCGGGTGGTTCGACTGCGAGCCCCACAGCACGTGCTCCAGCACGAAGAGAGGCATTTCCACTGCGCCGGGGCCGAGGTAACTCCGGCCCCCGACCCGAATCGGGTCGTAGAAGGGGCGAAGCTCGTCGTAGAAGACTTTCGGCGAGATGAAGCGGTAGGCGTACACGATCGAGTCGACCATTTTCTGGAGATAAGCCGCCAGCTCGACGCACCCTTCCTCGAACGCGGGCGACCGCAGCGGCACGTCGGACAGCTCGACGGTCAACGCGATGGCCGCCTCGAGCGACGCCATCGAGATGCGCACGCTCTCGAGCAGGTGCGCTTCGTCTTTGAGCCCGCTGTAGCTCCGCTGCGCGTCGGCGGCCGCGGGGTTCCAGACCGTCACATGCAGGAGCGTCTCGCGCGGCGGCAGGTCGGTCACGCGCGCCAGGTCGAGCAGCACCGGCTCGAGCCCGGGCACCACGTCCACGGGCTCGTGTCCGTGCCGCTTGAGCGACCCGAGGAAGAACCCGATGTCCCGCATCGCGGCGGCGGCTTCGACGAAGCCCCAGCCGGACGGCACGCCGCGCGCCGGAAGAAAATCGCGCAACAGGCCGACGATGCCGGGCACGTCCTTCTTGCGATTCAGGACCGGCAGCTGCAGAACGAGCGCCCGCGCCTGCAGCGGGTCGCAGGCCGCCACCGCGGCGTGCGTGGCCGCGCATGCGCCTACCCGGCCCAGGGCGCGCTCCACTACTGGATCTCCGGCGCCGCAACCGCCTGCCCGAGCGGGCTGCGTGACCGCCCCGCCCCCTCGCGCAGCGACCGCAGGTAGTCGTAGTTCGTCGGCAGGCTCGTCCGCAGGCGCTCGGCCTCGCGCCGGATGCGGGCGAACATCGCCTCGGCCTTGTCGATCGACTCCGGTCGGTGCCGCAAGAGCGGCAGCGACCGGTCGGGCAGCAACCCCAAGCCGGCAAAGATGCAGTAGTAGTTGCCGTTCAACCAGAAGTTCTTGAATTCGTAGTCGAACGTTTCGTAGTACGTGGCGTCGTCGAACGACGTGGTGGTCAGCGGCAGACCCGCCTTGTAGCGTTCAACCTTCTCCTTGATGGCGTCCGAGAGCCGCAGGTCGTGCCGGTTCGCGCGCCAGAACGGCGTGTCGTCGCGCGACGCGGTGAAATAGTGCGCCTGCACGAAATCCCGGCAGTCGTCGAACATGTAGACGATCTCGGCGTTGAATGCATCGCTCAACCGCCGATCGAACGACGTGTCGGGGAAGTGCTTCACGAGCTGGTAAAGCGCCGCGTAGATGAAGTAGATCCCCGTCGATTCGAGCGGCTCCAGAAAGCACGACGACAGCCCGATCGCGACGCAGTTGTTGACCCACGCCCGCCCGTTGCGCCCCACCCGGAACTTGATCTGGTTGAGCGGCTGCTTGTCCGAGAGGTTCCAGAGATTGAGGAAGTCGGTGGTGGCCTGGTCGCGCGACGTGAACTTGCTCGAGAACACGTAGCCGCTGCCGAACCGGCCCAGCATCGGAATCTTCCAGGTCCACCCCGAGTTCATCGCGATCGCGGAGGTGTACGGCTCGATCCCCACGTGTGCGTCGTCGTTGGGCACGGCGCTGGCCACCGCGCTGTCGCACAGCAGGTAGTCGGACATGTCGATGAAGGGCTCTTTCAGCGCCTGGTTGATCAGGAGCCCCCGCATGCCGGAGCAGTCGATGAACAGGTCCGCCTCCAGCGTCCGACCCTCCTTGGTGGACAGGCTGGAGATGAAGCCGCGCTCGTCCAGGTGAACCTGCTCGACCTCGTCGACCACGCGCTTCACCCCGCGCTCGACGGCCCAGCGCTTCAGGAAATCGGCCACCAGGTGCGCGTCGAAGTGCCACGCGTGGGGCATCTGGCGGGTGCCGTCGGGCAGGCACGGCGCCAGTTTGGCGTCGAGCGCGTCGGGCTGCGGGTAGCAGGCGTACTCCATCGGCTGCTGGAAGCCCTGTTCGCGCTTGCGCAGCCAGTAGTGGGTCAGCGGCACGCCGTCGCAGTTCGGCACGCTGCCGAACAGATGGTAGAAATAATCGTCGCGCGAGCGGTCGGGGGCCTTCCTCCAGTTCACGAACTTGATCGCGGCCTTGAACGCGCCGTTCGCCTGGGGCATCCACTCCCGCTCCGGTATCCCGAGGAAGTCGAAGAACACCTTCTGCAAATTCGGGATGGTCGCCTCGCCCACGCCGATCCGGGGGATCGCTTCAGACTCGACGAGCGTGATGTTCGCCTGCTGCTGGAGCGCCCGGACGAGGTACGAGGCGGACATCCAGCCCGCCGTGCCGCCGCCCACGATGACGATATTCTTGATCGGATTGCTCATGACACGGTTCCCATAGGATTTAAAACCCGAATGGACCTCTGCGAGGGTGGTCAATTGATCCGCATTCAGAATAGGTCGGCGATTACTTAAATTAAACTGGCATATTTGACAGGATTTTTATTTATTTGACACCAGATCCAATTAAGTCATCCCAACACTGAACACCATGCATACATCAAAATAACGACCCCACATCAATCCGGCATTTCGAGCAATTCAGCGGTTAATGAACGATTATTAAACTATCCCCATTTACACTCCCGACGGGCCTGCCAGCGAGCACAACCACATTGCTCAACGTGGCCAAGCAAAAATTACACGAGGGGAAATTCAAATTCAGTTGTTGCGGAAATTTCTATATGGAACCTTAAAACATCCGAATCAATAGCCATTACCATTGCATGTTCGCCATGCTTAAATTTAGCTCCGGACAAGTCACGCCTCCGCCTCATAAACCGCAATGATTTAATGAAGCAATCTCTCGTGGAATTTCAAAATCTCAAGCACGAGGAAGAAGAGTTGTCAGTGACACGCCCCACACCTATGATTCCCTGACAAATATTCCGGGAACCTGCCTGAACGCTCCGTCGCTCACAGTCATAGCGCCATCCGCAACTTCACGAAGCAATTCGTTGGATAGACGAGGCTAGCCCATGTTGACATTGAGTCCCATGCTGAAAATGTCGTTCTACGCCGCACTCGTGCTGCTGGTACCCGGTCCGACAAACACGCTGCTGCTTTCTGCCGGCCTCAAGCTGAATCTGCGTGGTGCGTGCAGGCTGGTCGCGGCGGAGGCGTCGGGCTATGTGATAGCCATCACCGTATGGGGATTTTTTCTCTGGTCGCTGGCGACGCAGTATCCGTGGATTGTCAGTTGCGTAAAGTTGATCAGCGCCACGTTCATCTTCTACCTCGCAGTGAACATGTGGCTCAAAGGCGCCAACTTTGACGCCACTGACTCAGCACCACTCGGGTTCCGGGCGCTGTTCTTCGCGACCTTGATGAATCCCAAGGCTTTGCTGTTTTCAAGCGCCATTTTCCCGGAGTCGGCGTTCGGATCGCTCGAGATTTTCCTGGTGTCGATGGGCGTATTTCTGACCACCCTGATTCCGATCGGACTGCTCTGGTCCCGGTCGGGGCGGCTTCTGACCATGAATCGTGCGGAGGGTCGATTGGCTTCCATCGTGTTGCGGTGCTCATCGCTCGTGTTGCTGACGTTCGCGGCAACGCTGGCAAGCTCGGTGCTCAATCGATGAGGCGGTCATGGCGCGGCCCAGCGGATCCCGATGATCCGCCGGACCGCCTACGCCACCCGAAACCGGTCATGTCCATCCAGCCGCTACACGCGATACCGGAAATACTGCTTGTCCACACCCTCGACGCCGCGTCGCCCGTCGGCGAGCATCTCGTTGGCCACGCGCACCGAGCCGAACGGCTCGAACCCGAGCCGCTGGTAAAGCCGGTGCGCGGCGAGCGCATTGCTGTTGCTGCGCACGATGATGTCGCGATAGCCGGGCGCGGCCTCGCCGATGCAGCGCCGTACCAGCGCTTCGCCGAGCCCGCGCGAGCGCCAGTGCGGGGCGACCGCCAGTTCGGCGATCGACATCACGGGCCCGTCGCCGAGCGTGGCGCGCAGCGACACCGGCAACTTGCGGTCGTAGCCCGCGTCGGCGGAGAGCAGGAAACCGGCCAGCGCGTCGCCGGCCACCCACAGATGGCAACGCGCGGCATGCTCGATGAACAGTCCGTAGATCCAGCCGCGCTCCGCCGCCTCGTCCAGGTAGTGACCGGCATACGGCCCCGTCGTAAACGCGTCCATGTAAAGCGCGAGCACCTGCCGCTCCCATGCATGGAACAGGCCGATTCCGCCGGACAGAATCTCGTTCGTCGTCATCTCGCCCGCCTACCAGTCGAGCCGATAGGCCGTGCTCACCAGTAGCGACGAGCACAGCGTGGCCAGCTTCACGAGCGGCAGCCCGGCCGGATCGAACCCGTAGTTCGGATAGAAATACTGGCCGAGCCCCTGCACCTGCCGCTCGATCACGATCACGCTGCGATCGCGCGGCGCCGTCTCGATGATCCGTTCGACGATCTCCACCTTGTTCTCGATATGAATCGACAGGATGATGATGTCGCACGCACCGTAGTCGTACGCCGCGCCATCCGCGTGAACCATCTCGATCGCCGCGCGGCGATAGCGCGCGGGGTTCGATGCGCACAGGTGATCGACGAACCGCTCGCCGGTTCTGAGCGATTCCTCGCTGAGATCCAGCCCGACGATGCGGGCGCCGCTGAACGCCTGCATGAACAGGAGCGACAGCGGCATCCCGCCGGAGCCGACCATCGCCACCGTCGAATCGGCGGACATGTCCGACAGGAAGATCTCGGTTCGCGCGAGCAGCCGGTAGATCTCCGCGTAGTATTCCTTGATGATCAGCAGCAGCCCTTCGCTCGACGGCCCGGCGCGCAGCACGTCGCTCATCTGCCGCTCGAAGCGGACCTCGTTGTCGAGCGACAGCGCCTGAAAGCGCTTCATGTACTCGCGCACCGTCGCGTCGCGCAGGAAGCGCTCGGTCTCGGTCGCATCGAGCACCGGGGACAGCAGGTAGTTGCGGATCAGCAGCGTCTTCGCGAAACACGCGCGCAGATCGTGCCGGTCGGGCGACACGAACATCTCGTCGATCCAGCGATGGATCTGGGTCTTCACGAAGTCGATGCGGTGCTGGGTATCGTTGGCCGCGCAATGCGGCGCCAGCGGCAGGTTGGTCAGCATGTCGGTGTCGATCCAATCTCGGGTTGAGGGGCGCCGGCGAGCCGGCGTCAGATCCAGGCCTTCGGCAGCGCGGCGAGGCGTTCGCGCGCCACCGGCCGGGTCTGGCCGAACGGCGGGTGCGCCTTCTTCTGCAACGCGTGCGCGAGCATCGTCGGCATCCGCGCAAACAGGAACACCGGCGTGGCCAGCACGGCGGGCACCCCCAGTTCGAGCAGGGTCGCCGCGGCAGCCGCATCGATGTTCGGCGGCAGGCCGCGCAGGTCCTGCATCGCCCCGCATACGGCCCGATACGCATCGAACGCCGCGCCGTCGGCACCCAGCCGCACCGCGTGACGCTCGAGCGCGGCCGGTCGCGGATA
>NZ_JAAGPB010000448.1:0-6996 GCF_017104585.1 Burkholderia sp. Ac-20392 | reverse complement strand
CAACTGAGCGATTTCATCGACGGGCCGGCCGACATCGTCCTCGCCGACGCGTAGCTCGGCGCCGACGGGTCGTTCTCGGCCCTCGCCCGCGAAGCGCACGACGTGCTGGTCGTCACGCGGGTCGCCGCGCAGGCGATCACCGAGGCGTACGCGTGCATGAAGCGGCTGCATTTCGCGCATGCGTTCGCGCAGTTCCGCGTGCTGACCAATCACGTCGGCAGCCATGCGGACGCGAAGGTCGCGTTCGACAACCTCGCGGGCGTCGCGAGCCGCTACCTGACCGTGTCGATCGCCGACGCGGGCTGCGTGAGCGCCGATCCGCTCGTCGAGCACGCACGCGAGCTGATGCGTGTCGTGGTCGATGCGTTCCCGTCGTCGGCCGCCGCGCGCGACTGCCGGCAGATTGCCGCCGACCTGCTGTACTGGCCGATGCGCCCGCGTTCGGGTGCGGGCCGCGCCGTGCACGCGGGCGGCAAGCCGTCGTATGAGGCGGGCGCGGCACACGCCGCGTGAGCGCCACCGGAAGGAGAGAGCCATGATGTACAACGCTCAAGGAAAGATGTCCCAGGCCGACGTGCTCGCGCAATATGCGCCGCTCGTGCGCCGCCTCGGGCTGCAGCTCGTCGCGAAGATGCCGGCGAGCGTCGACCTCGACGACCTGATCCAGGCCGGCATGATCGGCCTGATGGACGCGGCCGGCCGCTACAAGGAAGACCAGGGCGCGCAGTTCGAGACGTACGCGACCCAGCGTATCCGCGGCGCGATGCTCGACGAGCTGCGCAGCAACGACTGGCTGCCGCGCAGCCTGCGCAAGACGTCGCGCGAGGTCGAGCACGCGGTGCACCAGGTCGAGCAGAATCTCGGCCGCTCGGCGAGCGAGACCGAAATCGCGCAGCACCTGAACATGCCGCTCGACGAATACCAGGGGATGCTGCAGGACCTGCACGGCAGCCAGCTGATCTATTACGAGGATTTCGACCGCGCGGCCGACGACGAGCCGTTCCTCGACCGCTACCGCGTCGATCACGCCGATCCGCTGTCGGCGCTGCTCGACGACCACCTGCGCGAAGCGCTCGTCGAGGCGATCGAGCGGCTGCCGGAGCGCGAGAAGCTGCTGATGTCGCTGTACTACGAACGGGGTCTGAATCTGCGCGAGATCGGCGCGGTGCTCGAAGTGAGCGAATCGCGCGTGTGCCAGCTGCACAGCCAGGCCGTCGCGCGCCTGCGCGCGCGGTTGCGCGAACAGGCGTGGGTCGGCGCGGAGTCCTGACCCTTTCTTGACGGCGGCGCGCGCCGACGCCGCGCGCTTGCGCCGTCGGTGCGCCGTGCGCGGTGCTTGCGCATTCCGCGCGCCGATTTGCTACAATCCTCTCCGCTTTCCGAGGAGCGTTGCGACGGACCACTCTGCGTCCGCCAGGCTCGGAAGGCTTCACCAAGCAGTCGTGCGGCACAACCGCGTCGGCCCCGCTTCCTGAACGGCGCTCACGTCACCAATCTAGAAACTTTTTAGAAAGGAGGGCGTGATGAACGCCATTATCGATTCCAAAGCTTCCAACGATTACGTCGTCGCCGACATGGCGCTGGCCGGCTGGGGCCGCAAGGAACTGAACATCGCCGAGACCGAAATGCCGGGCCTCGTGCAGATCCGTGACGAATACAAGGCACAGCAGCCGCTGAAGGGCGCGCGCATCGCCGGTTCGCTGCACATGACGATCCAGACCGGCGTGCTGATCGAGACGCTGAAGGCGCTCGGCGCGGACGTCCGCTGGGCCTCGTGCAACATCTTCTCGACGCAGGACCACGCCGCTGCCGCGATCGTCGAAGCCGGCACGCCGGTGTTCGCGTTCAAGGGCGAATCGCTCGACGAATACTGGGAATTCTCGCACCGCATCTTCGAATGGCCGAACGGCGAATTCGCGAACATGATCCTGGACGACGGCGGCGACGCAACGCTGCTGCTGATCCTCGGCGCGAAGGCCGAGAAGGACCGTTCGGTGATCGCGAAGCCGACCAACGAGGAAGAAGTCGCGCTGTACAAGTCGATCGCGCAGCACCTCGACGCGGACCCGACCTGGTACTCGACGCGCCTCGCGCACATCAAGGGCGTGACCGAAGAAACCACGACCGGCGTGCACCGCCTGTACCAGATGGAAAAGGACGGCCGCCTGCCGTTCCCGGCGTTCAACGTGAACGATTCGGTCACGAAGTCGAAGTTCGACAACCTGTACGGCTGCCGTGAATCGCTGGTCGACGGCATCAAGCGCGCGACCGACGTGATGATCGCGGGCAAGGTCGCGGTCGTCGCGGGCTACGGCGACGTGGGCAAGGGCTGCGCGCAATCGCTGCGCGGCCTGGGCGCCACCGTGTGGGTCACCGAAATCGACCCGATCTGCGCACTGCAGGCGGCGATGGAAGGCTACCGCGTCGTGACGATGGAATACGCAGCCGACAAGGCCGACATCTTCGTGACGGCCACCGGCAACTTCCACGTGATCGGCCACGATCACATGAAGGCGATGCGCCACAACGCGATCGTCTGCAACATCGGTCACTTCGACTCGGAAATCGACGTCGCGTCGACCCGCCAGTACCAGTGGGAAAACATCAAGCCGCAGGTCGACCACATCATCTTCCCGGACGGCAAGCGCGTGATCCTGCTGGCGGAAGGCCGCCTCGTGAACCTCGGCTGCGCGACCGGCCACCCGTCGTTCGTGATGTCGAACTCGTTCGCGAACCAGACGCTCGCGCAGATCGAGCTGTTCGTGCGCGGCAACGAGTACGAGAACAAGGTGTACGTGCTGCCGAAGCACCTCGATGAAAAGGTCGCGCGCCTGCACCTGGCGCGCATCGGCGCGAACCTGTCCGTGCTGTCGGACGAACAGGCTTCGTACATCGGCGTGCAGAAGGACGGCCCGTTCAAGCCGAACCATTACCGCTACTGATCCGACGCGCCGCTGCCGCGGTGCCGTGCGCGCGTCGCCGACGCGCACCCGGTACGGCGGCACGGCGCGGGATCGCCGGCTGTCGCGGCGTGCCTTCGGGTACCCGCGACAGCCGGCGGCGGCCACTGATCGTACCGATCGACAACCGAACCGGAGCACTCCATGAGCGTCATCCTCACCTGGGTCATCAACGCGCTCGCGCTGCTGATCATCACGTACCTCGTGCCGTCGATCCACATCAAGAGCTTCGGCACGGCGCTGATCATCGCGGTCGTGCTCGGCCTGATCAACACGGTGATCCGTCCGGTGCTGATCCTGCTGACGCTGCCCGTCACGATCGTCACGCTCGGGGTGTTCATCCTCGTCGTGAACGCGTTGTGCTTCTGGTTCGCGTCGTCGCTGCTGAAGGGCTTCGAGGTGTCGGGCTTCTGGTCCGCGTTCTTCGGTTCGATCCTGTACAGCATCGTGTCGTGGCTGCTGTCCGCCCTGATCTTCGGTCAGCGCGACATCGGCTGACCTCTTCGAATCATGAAACCGATCGAACTCTCGTTTGAATTCTTCCCGCCGAAAACGGCGGAAGGCGTCGAGAAGCTGCGCGCCACGCGTGCGCAACTGCTGCCGCTGAAGCCGAAATTCGTTTCCTGCACGTTCGGCGCCGGCGGTTCGACGCAGCAGGGCACGCTCGATACGGTGCTCGACATGCAGAAGGACGGCCTCGAGGCCGCGCCGCACCTGTCGTGCATCGGTTCGTCGCGCGACAGCCTGCGCGCGATCCTCGACCAGTACCGCTCGTACGGCATCCGTCACATCGTCGCGCTGCGTGGCGACCTGCCGTCGGGGATGGGCGAAGTCGGCGAACTGCGCTATGCGTCGGAACTCGTCAGCTTCATCCGCGCCGAGCATGGCGACTGGTTCCACATCGAGGTTGCCGGCTATCCGGAGTACCACCCGCAAGCGCGCTCGCCGAAGGCCGATCTCGAGAATTTCGCGCGCAAGGTGAAAGCCGGCGCGAATTCCGCGATCACGCAGTACTTCTTCAACGCCGACGCGTATTTCCGCTTCGTCGACGATGCGCGCAAGCTGGGCGTGGAGGTGCCGATCGTGCCGGGCATCATGCCGATCACGAACTTCTCGCAGCTGATGCGCTTCTCCGAGATGTGCGGCGCCGAAGTGCCGCGCTGGGTCGCGCGCCGGCTCGAGAGCTTCGGCGACGATCGCGAGTCGATCCGTGCGTTCGGCGCGGACGTCGTCACGAGCCTGTGCCAGCGTCTGGTCGACGCGGGCGTGCCGGGTCTGCACTTCTACACGCTGAACACGGCGGCCGCGACGCGGACGATCTGTGAACGGCTGGTCGTGTAAGCGCGCTTACGCGATTGCATGCGAAAAAGCCCCGCCGGTGATGCCGGCGGGGCTTTTTTTTCGATGACGGCGGAGCGCGGCCGCGGGCGTCAGCGCTGCGCCTGCATCAGCGGCGGGCGGCGCTCGAACCACGGCCGCGCCTGTTCGAGCTGCCGGGCGAGCCGGAGCAGCAGCGCGTCGTCGGTGTGACGCGCGGCGAACTGCACGCCGATCGGCAGCCCGCGTGCGTTCCAGTAGAGCGGCACCGACATCGCCGGCTGGCCGGTCAGGTTGAACAGCTCGGTGCAGCCGGCCCACGTGAACGCCTTTTCCGACGACTTCGCGAGCATTTCCTTCAGCAGCGGCTTCACCGGCAGCGCGGCGAGCACCTTCATCTGCGCCGCTTCGAACGGCGTCGGCTGCAATTCGCCGATCTTCACCGGCGGGCCCGCGAGCGATGCGCACAGGATCGCGTCGTAGCGCGACACGAGGCCGGCCACCTGCACGGTGAGCTGGCGCTGCCATTCGAGCACGTCCGGCAGGCGCGTGCGTGCGAGGCGCCGGCCGACCACGGCCATCGCCCACGTCGCGGCTTCGAATTCGCCGCGCTTCGGCGTGCGGCCGGTCAGCGCGCGTGCACCGAGCACCATCTCCTCGGCGATCGTCGCCCATAGTGTGAGGAAGGTTTCGGCCGCACGCGCGTAGTTGACGTGCAGCGTCGCCGGCTCGACATGGTGGCCGAGCGATTCGAGCAGCGCGGCCGCGTCGTCGAGCGCCGCGCGCGTGTCGTCGGCGAGCGCTGGTGCGAGCATCGGGTCGAGCACGAGGCCGATCCGCAGCGGGCCGGGCGGCGTGTCGAGTTCGCCGAGAAACGTACCGGGCGCGCCGGCCGGCAAGGTCTGGCCGGTCGTCACGTCGAGCAGCAGCGCGCTGTCGCGCACGCTGCGCGTGACCGCATGCTGGACGACCAGCTCGCCGTTCGACGGCAGGTCGACGAGTACCGGGTTGCGGCTCGGCTTCAGGCCGAACAGCCCGCAGCACGACGCCGGAATGCGGATCGAGCCGCCGCCGTCGGATGCATGCGCGATCGGCACGATGCCGGCCGCGACGGCCGCCGCCGCGCCGCCGCTCGAGCCGCCGGGCGTGTGATCGAGATTCCACGGGTTGCGGCATGCGCCGAACAGTTCGGGTTCCGTGTACGGCATCTGGCCGATTTCCGACGTGTTGGTCTTGCCGAACACGTTGAGGCCGGCTGCGCGGCTGCGCGCGATCACCGGCGAATCGTCGGCGGGCACGAAATACCGGTAGTGCCGGCTGCCCATCGACAGCGGCAGCCCGGCGACCGCCGCGCCGAGATCCTTCACGAGATACGGAACGCCGGCGAACGGCGCGTCGGCGCTGCCGTCGGGTGTGGCGGCCGCACGCTGGCGTGCGGCTTCGTAGTCCTGCAGCACGATCGCGTTGATCGCGCTGTTGACCGCTTCGGCCTGGCCGATCGCGGCGTCGAGCAGTTCGCGCGGGCTCGCCTTGCGTTCGCGTACCAGTGTGGCGAGGCCGATCGCGTCATGCGCGAGATAGTCCGAGTGCATCGCAGTCACCCCCGTTGTGACTCGTGGCGATGACAGCAGCATAACGCGGGCCCGGTGCGCGGGGCCCGCGGCCGGCCGTTTTTAGAGGTGCTCGGCGAGGAAGGTCAGCGTGCGGCCATGCGCGAGCGCCGACGCGCGCTGGTTGTACGACGCGCGGTCCGTGCAGTTGAAGCCGTGCTCGGCGCCCGGATACACGTGGAACGACGCATGGTCGTGGCCGGCGAATGCGGCCTTCACCTGGTCGACGGCCGTGAGCGGGATGCCGTGGTCGTTTTCCGCGTAGTGGAACAGGATCGGCTGCGTGACCTTGCCGGCGAGGTCGAGCGCGTTCTGGATACCGCCGCCGTAGTAGGCCACCGCCGCGTCGATCTTGCCGGTCGCGGCCGCGCGGTACGCGAGCTGGCCGCCGAAGCAGTAGCCGATCGCGGCGACCTTGCCGGCCACTTCGGGGCGTGCGCGCAATGCATCGGCTGCCGCGCCGATGTCCGCGACCGCGAGACCCACGTCGGTCTTTTTCATCAGCTCGATGCCCTTGTCGCGATCCGCGCCTTCGTAGGTCAGCTCGACGCGCGGCTGCGTGCGCCAGAACACGTCCGGCGCGAGCGCGACGAAGCCGTCGGACGCGTACTGGTCGGCGACCGCGCGGATGTGCGAGTTCACGCCGAAGATCTCCTGGATGATGATGACGGCAGGGCCTTTGCCGCGCTTGGGCAGCGCGAGATAGCCGCCGAAGCTGTCGTTACCGGCGGGGATGTCGATCCATTGGGCAGTCACGTTCTGAACTCCTGGCGAACGGGGTGCGCGATGCGCGCCCCGGGTTGGAAGAGGCGGCCTAGTGTGCCACCGATCGTGTGACGGTGCAGGGCGCGCGCCCGCTTCTCGCGCAGCGATCGTTTCGATCTCGATTATTCATTTTTCGGCGCTGCGCCGCTTCGATAGAGTCGATGTGCCGGCCTTTACAAAGCGCTTTCGCGCATCGTCATCGAAGGATTCGCCATGTCTGCCCGTCTGTTTTCCACGCCCTTTTCCGAACGCTTCGGCCTGCGCCTGCCGCTCGTGCAGGCGCCGATGGTCGGCGCGACCACGACCGCGATGGTCGCCGCCGCGTCGAATGCCGGCGCGCTCGG
>NZ_JAAGPB010000447.1:0-7002 GCF_017104585.1 Burkholderia sp. Ac-20392 | reverse complement strand
ACACTCTTTCCCTACCCGGCGCTCTTCCGCTCTGCGTGCACGCGCTCGATCCGGCGTGCGGCCGACACGGCCACCGCAGAGAACAGCACGCACGCGAACGCGAGCGCGAACCACGCGGGCTGCCAGCCGTGTACGCCGTGTGAGAGCGTCGCCGGCACGAGCAGCGACGATGCGACGATGCCCCATCCCGTGCCGCCGTAGTAGAGCCCGAGCAGCAACCCCGCATCGCGCGGCGACGCCGACGCGAGCCGCGCCGCCAGCACGCCGCCGCTGATGAAGATCAGCGCGCTGCCGACGCCGGTCGCGAGCCGCTGCACGAGCAGCGCATGCATGCCGGACGTGACCCCGCACGCGGCCATCAGCAACGCGGTCAGCACGCACCCGGCCGCCAGCAGCGTGCCTGCTCGCCAGCGCCGCGACAGCAACGGAAACGCGAGTGCACCGATCAGGTAGCCGGCCGCGTTCGCCGTGTTCAGCGCACCGGCCTGCGCGAAGGTCCAGCCGAGATCGGCCTTCATCGGCGGCAGCAGCAGCGCATACGAAAAGCGCGCGAGGCCGAGCGCGATCGCGCTGCCGAGCGACAGGCAGATCGCAAGCCGCCATGCGGCCATGCGATTCGGGTCATGGTCGGGATAGGGGCTGGTCGCGCCGGTGTCCGGCCGCGACGGGCCGGCATGCTCCGGTTGCGGCGCTGCGCGCATCGCATGTCTCCTTTGTCGTTCGAAGCCGCGGCAAGTCATGACGGCGGAACCGGTGTTCCGCACGCGCCAATCCCGACTGTCGAGGCTTCCGATTCTGTCGACCGTTGACATCCTCCCCCGCCTGAAGACGGGAGATTCCTACCGCGTCTGAAACGACAATGCTTATCTCAGATCGCCTCGGCGGGTTCCTGCTTCATTGAGCGGTCCGACTGCACCGGCTCTCCACAGGCTGCAACGCGGTGCCCCCGCGCCAGTATGTTGAGAGCGCCGACGACATCGGCGTTCTCCTCGTAACTGCATTCGATACAGGCGAATTTTTCCTGCGTGGTCCGGTTATCCGCACTCACGTATCCACAAGCCGGACACGTCCGGCTTGTATTCGCGGGCGGGACCGCCACCAGCCAGCCGCCATTCCAGGCCAGCTTGTATTCCAACTGCCGCCTGAACTCGAACCACCCTTGGTCGAGGATGGCCTTATTCAGACCGGACTTGGCCTGAACATTTTTGCCAGGCGCATCGGTACTGCCTGCCGCCGACCTGGACATATTCCGAACCTGCAAGTCCTCGATACACACCATCGCGTGGTTTTTGCTGATCGTGGTCGTGGCCTTGTGCAGGTAGTCGCGGCGAGCATTGCCGATGCGCGCATGGATGCGCTGGACTCTGGCCCTGGCTTTTATCCAGTTATTGCTGAACTTGACCTTGCGGCTCATCGCACGTTGGCATCGGCGCAGACGAGCCTCATGTTTCCTGAAACTGTTGAGCGGTGCGAGAAACGTGCCGTCGCTCATCGTGGCGAAGCGGGCGATGCCCACATCGATGCCGATCACGCTGGTGGCATGGGGCACCGGCTGCTCGACCTCCCGCTCGCTCTGGATCGAGACCCACCACTTGCCCGCGTTGAAGCTGACCGTGACGTTGCGCAGTTCGCCCGGCACGGGACGCGACAGCCTCAGCCGCATCCAGCCCAGCTTGGGCAGGAAAATGCGCCCATTGGGCTGGTCGAGCTTGAATTGCTTGGGGTCCGGGTAGCGAAAACTGTCGCGCTGGCCGCGCTTCTTGAACTTCGGAAACGCCGCTCGCTTGGCGAAGAAGTTCTTGTAGGCCCGCTCCATGTCCTTGAGGGCGTGTTGCAACGGATGAACGGGGGCATCCTTGAGCCATGGCGTTTCGCCTCCGTTACGCCACTCCGTCAGATGCTTGGCCATTGCTACGTAGCCGATGAACTTGCCGCCCGCCTCGTAGTTCTCCTTCTGCAACGCCAGTGCCTTGTTGTAGACGAACCGGCACGATCCGGCGAAGCGGCGCATATCGCGCTGCTGCTCGCCGTTCGGCATCAGTTCGAACTTGAAGGCCTGGAGTCGTCGCATCGGACGATTGTATGACTGGCCCACAAGAGCGAGTCAAGCCATTCGACGCGGTCGCTATTACGTCTTTCAAGTGCTACTCGAGCATTCGTAAAAAGTCGTGGGGCGGCGCGCTGGGGTCTCTGTCATACTTCGCCGGAAGTTGTGGCGGCGCGCCTGTCGAAATCATTCGCCAATACATCGACCAACAGAAAACGCCCCACTAGCCGCCGGAAAGGACGCCTACGGCGTCCGCGCTATCCTTCCCAGCCCTGAAGGACGAGGTTTGACGCGCATGCAGATCATACTTGAGCCGTCGCGGGCCGGCATGCGTGGCCGACAGGCACCCGGCCGCGGCAACCGAATCGTCCATGCATCGCCCGCCGCGGGCCATCGCGGAAGCCCGTGGGCCGCTTGCCCGCGCTACCCCCGCAATCCCGCCATGAAGGCCGTGAACAAAGCACGCCCCTCGGGCCATTCCGCCAATCCCGCCTCCGTATTCAGATGGCCGCGCGGGCCGAGCAGCAACGGCGTCGCGCCACGCTCGCTTGCCCACGCAATGCCGCGTCCGAACGGGTCGTACCCGTCATCCGAACTGGCCATTGCCAGCACCGGCAAGCCGCCGAAATCGCCATCCGGCACATGCGCAAATGCCTCGGCCGCAGCCGGAAAACGCGGGCCGCCCGGATCGGGCACCGCCACGAGCCATGCGCCGCGCACGACGCGCGTCGACGCCGCACGCCAGTGCGCGAACAGCAGGCAACCCAGCGAATGACAGATCACCACCGGCGGCGTCGCGGCTTGCGCGACGGCTTCATCGAGCGCCGCCATCCAGTCGCGCAGGTCGGGCGCATCCCATGACGCAGGCGCCATGCGGATCGTGCCCGGAAGCGCGGCCTCCCAGTGGCTCTGCCAATGATCCGGTCCCGAGTTGCCGATCCCCGGCACGATCACGATCGTCTGGTCCATCTCCGTCTCCATGAATAAGCGAGCTCGCAGTCTCGCCTGCCGGAAACCGGCCGGGAATGGCAAATCATCGGATATTGAGACAATATGCCGATGAATTAACGGAGCGGGACAGCGGACATGTCGAACGGAGAGCTCGATCGCCTGGATCTTTCGATCCTCGAGGCGCTGCAGGAAAATGCGCGCATGCCGCTGTCCGAAGTGGGCCGGCGCATCGGGCTGTCGCAGCCGGCCACGTCGGAGCGCGTCAAGCGGCTGGAAGAGCGCGGCATCATCGCAGGCTACGGCGCACGGATCGACCCGGCCGCGCTGGGGTTGGGGATGATGGCCATCATCCGGTTGAAAACCACGCATGAACACATCAAGCCTGCGCTGCGCGCGTTCGCCGAGATGCCGCACGTCATCGAGGTCCACCGGATGACTGGCGAGGATTGCTTCCTGCTGAAGGTCCTGGTGCCGACACCGGGACAACTCGAAACCATCATCGATGCGATTGCCCGCTTCGGCGCGGTCACGACGTCGCTGGTGCTGCGGTCCGAGCCGGCCAAGCCGCTCGGCAAGGCGCTGCTCGGTTGACGCGGGCGTCGGTTCGCTGATGCGCCGCAGATGACCGACGATGCGTTCGCGCGCATGCATGGTCGCATGCGAACACCATCGATCGCGGCGATTGAATTTCCGATGAAAAATCGCCGAATGCAATGCGGCGCTTCAGATTCAGGTCATTGAAAAAATGACAGCGAATCCGTCATTCGCTTTATCCGTGTTTTACGGCACACGACCCGCAAATCCCCCGTGTTTAGCACGCCTCGGCTAAAAACCTTGCAACGCATTGCATTCGTAAATTCGTCAGACTAATATCAACGCCACTCGCCACACATTCACGAAATGTGTGATGAGGAGTGGCAACTTTTTAGCCGCGCTTTCATGTTGAATCACTCATGTTCACCACAGGAGAATTGACATGCAGGACACCCAGCAGATCGAATTGCTTGACTGGATGCAGGAAGACACGCACCCCGAGGCCGTCGACATGATGGTCGAGGACGCCGTGGTGCCGTTCGGCACCGCGCTCTGGCCGGTCTGAGCGGGCCACCCGTTCTTGCGGAAGGGCTGCGGCCCTTCCGCCGCTTCCGGAGACACGCATGCTGAACCTGCACCGCGCGCTGGGCTTCCACCCCGCGCTGCGCGACAAGCTGGCGCGCGGCGAATCGGGAAAACTGCTGGTCGGCCATGACACCCGCAACCGCGACATCGCGTTGCGCGCGTTTTCCGCCCTGCCCGATTCGCTCGACGCGACCACACTCTGCCTCGAAAGCACCCCGCCCGCCGATATCGCCGCCGCGCTCGATCGTGCCGATCTGTTCGTGCTGCTATACGACTCGTCGTGCCTGCCGACGCCGTCGCCGAGCGGGCCGCCGTTCCTCGCCGCGATCCGCCCCGCGATCGTCGAGCACTGGAGCAAGTCGGTACTGTTCAAGGATTACGGCCCGCATCTCGACGAGGCATTCGCCGAATCGCTCGACGACATCGCGGCACGCAACGGCCGGCTGATCGACGCGGCCGCGCGCGCCTCGCAGATCCGCTTCATCGACGAAGCCGGCAACACGCTGACGGGCTCGCTCGCGCCGGACCAGAAATGGACGAGCGTGGACGGAATGGGCAACCTCGACGTCGTGCCCGGCGAGATCGCGACGCACGTCACCGATCTCAACGGCTCGGTCGTCTTCAGCGGCACGTTTCTCGGTACCGTGCCGTTCGCGATCAAGTACAAGGTGGCCGAACAACTGGCCACACTGCAGGTCGAGAACAGCACGATCGTCGGGTTCGACACCGACAACGAAGGCTTCCGGCGCGATTTCTCGACGTATCTCGACCGGCATGCGAATCACCGGCGGATCGAGGAATTCGGCATCGGCACGAACCTCGGGATTCGCGGGCTGTACGGCCGCAACGCGGGGTTCGAGGAACGCCATCCGGGCCTGCACCTCGGGCTCGGCGGCGGCGAGAACGGCAGCCACCATCTTGACCTGATCTTCGCGCGCGGCACGCTCGCGCTCGACGAACGGATCGTGTTCGACGGCACGTTCGCCGTCTGACGAAGCGGCTGCGCGCTCAGGCTTCGGCGGCCTCCGGGTCGCCGAGCCATTTATACATCACGAGGCAGTCGACGAAGCCGAGCCGCGCGTGACGATACGCGCGCGGCAGGCGGCCGACGATTTCAAATCCCAGCTTCTGCCACAGCGCGACTGCCACCTCGTTCGTCGAGACGACCGAGTTGAACTGCATCGCGAGGAAACCGCGCTCGCGTGCAACCTGCTGCGAGTGCTCGCACATCAGGCGCGCGACGCCGCGACCGCGTGCGCACTCGCTCACCATGTAGCCGCAATTGCTCACGTGATTGCCAGGGCCGCCCGCGTTCGCCTTCAGGTAGTACGAACCCAGGACCACGCCATCCTCTTCGGCAATCCACGTGCAAAGCGGCGCATCGAGCCACTGTGCGCGCGCCGCTTCCTGGGTCGGCGCCGCATCGAATGCGTAGGTTTCCTGAGCGGAGACGATGGCGCGGTAAGTCGGCCAGAAGCGCGGGAAATCGTCGTCGGTCATCGGGCGAATCGTGATCATGCAAAGTCTCTCGTGATTGGAGTGTCGGCAGGCATGCCAGCGATCGTACCGTGATTCAGGTACGGCCGCTGTCCCGTTGCGCCGCGCTGCGAAACGCGCCCGGCGGCACGCCGTACCAGCGCTTGAACGCCTGCGAGAAACTCGACAGGTCGCTGAAGCCGAGCCGCTCGGCCACTTCCGCGAGCGACAGGCGCGCGTCGCCGAGCAGCGTCTCGGCCATCGCGCCGCGCGCCTGCGCGAGCAGCGTCCGGAACGTCGTGCCCTCCTCCTGCAGCCGGCGCTTGAGCGTGCGCGGGCTCGTGTTCATCAGCCGCGCCATGTCCTCGAGCGAGAACGGCGCGGAGCCGGGCGTCGCGGTCAGGTACTGGCGCACCATCTCCGACGTGCCCACGCGCGCACGCCGCGCTTCGAGCAGTTGGCTGCACATCTGCTCGCACATCGACACCGTCAGCGGATTCGCGTGCGGCAGCGGCCGGTCGAGCAATACACGGTCGAATGCGAGGCTGTTCGCGCGCGCCGAAAACGCGGGTTCGACGCCGGCGATGCGCGGCACCGCCATGGAATGCGTGCGCGCCGCCTGCACCGTGAAGCGCGACAACGCAAATGCGTCGCCGCCGATTTCCTGCAGCAGCACGGTCGCGGCCATCATGTCGCGCTCGACGACGAACCGGCTCAGCGTGCCGTCGAGTTCCGGCGCGCCGAAACCGAGCACGCACGTCCCGTTTTCCTCCCGGTACGTGATCACCGTGAACGCATAGGTGAGCGGCAGGAAGCGCAGCGCCAGCGCCAGCGCATCGCGCGCGGTCGCGCTCGCGATCAGCCCGTAGCCCCACACGCCGTAGGCCGAGAAGTGATAGCGCTGGCCGACCTCGAACCCGAGGCCCGGCGCGCGCCCGAGCGCGCGCAGCAGGTTGCCGGTCAGCCGCAGTTCCTGCGCGGCCGTCACCTCGACCTTTGGATCGTCGAGCTGCGCGTCCGCGAGCCCCGTGCCGGCCAGCAGCGTCGTGTGCGGCACGCCGCGTTCGTCGCCGAAATCGACCAGCAGCCGGGCGCTGGCCGGACTCCGGGTGAAATCCCAGAAGCTCATGCGGAGAAACCCTCGAAGCGCCGATTTGGCCCAAATACTAAAACAATTGTCCCGATGCAGCATTGGTGTTTTCCCATGCGGCCAGCACCATCGGCGTCATCCAGTCGTCGCCCGAACGACGCCACCGCCCTCCGGAGGAGACACCATGCGACCGAGTCGCACGACCAATCCCGCAGTCCGCTTCACACGCCAGCGCGCCGAATTCACCGCGTTCGCGACGTTTGCCCGCGCCCCCGCCCCGCCGCTGGCGACCCGCCTGCCGCGCGCCGGCCGCCGGTGG
>NZ_JAAGPB010000446.1:0-6867 GCF_017104585.1 Burkholderia sp. Ac-20392 | reverse complement strand
GCGCGGCAGCATCGTGCCGTGGGAGCAACTGAAGCTGCCGCACGAGGTCGACGGCTCGGCCGGCACGTTCCGCGCGCCGCGCGCGACCAGCACGCTCGATGCGGACAACGATTACGCGGCCGTGCACGCGTGGCTGTCGCTGCATGAATCGGCCGCGACGCGGCGTGCGTACCGGAAGGAGGCCGAGCGGCTGATCCTGTGGGCGATCGTCGAGCGCGGCCGTGCGTTGTCGTCGCTGACGACCGAGGATGCGGTCGCGTATCGCGCGTTCGTGCGGCGCCCGACGCCACACGAACGCTGGGTCGGGCCCGTGCGGCCGCGCGGTGCGCCGGACTGGCGGCCGTTCTCGGGCGCGCTGTCCGCACGCTCGGCCGCGTACACGCTGTCGGTGCTCGGCGCGCTGTTCCGCTGGCTGATCGAGCAGCGCTACCTGCTCGCGAATCCGTTCGCGGGCGTCAAGGTGCGCGACACGCGCGGCGCGAACGCACTCGACACATCGCACGCGTTCACCGAAGGCGAGTGGCTGCTCGTGCGCACGATCGCCGACGGGCTCGAGTTCCGCAAGAGCAAGACGGCCGCGCCGCAGTCGGGCTGGACGCCGGCCGCCGCGCAACGGCTGCGCTTCATTCTCGATTTCGGCTATGCGACCGGGCTGCGCGCGAGCGAACTGGTCGGCGCGACGCTCGGCGACATCGAGACCGATGTGCACGGCGACGCGTGGCTGAAGGTGATCGGCAAAGGCAGCAAGGCCGCACGCGTCGCGCTGCCGCCGCTTGCGCGTACCGGCCTCGACCGTTTTCTGGTCGCACGGCGGCTGCCGGTCACGCCGTCGCGCTGGCGGCCCGACACGCCGCTGATCCCGAGCCTCGCGGAAGACGGCGCGGCCGCGATCACGAGCGTGCGGCTGTGGAAGGTGATGCAGCGTTTCTTCGCGCAGACGGCCGATCAGGTCGATGCCGACAACCCCGCGCTCGCACAGAAGCTGCGGCAGGCGAGCCCGCACTGGATGCGACATACGCATGCGACGCACGCGTTGGCGCGCGGCGCGGAGTTGACGACCGTGCGCGACAACCTGCGACATGCATCGATCTCGACGACGTCGATTTACCTGCACGGCGACGACGTGAAGCGGGCGCGGCAGATGTCGAGCGCGTTTGCGGCAGACAAGTAATCGCGTCGTGCGGAGCGGGCAGGGGCTGCCCGCGCGTCGTCATGTCGCCTGTCGACCTGCGTCCGGCTGCGCGAGTTTCTGCGCTGCACGCGCCACGACCGCATGACGATCGGGCCGCACGCGCTCGAACAGCGCGGATACCGACGCGAGAATGTCCGGCGCGGCACGCTCGGGACGTCCGCAGTCGAACGGCGGCTCGGGCGCGTATTCGATGCCGAGCTGCACCGCTTGCGCGTAGGCCGGGCCGGCGATATCGGCCATCACCGACAGCGCCATGTCGATGCCGGCGGTGACGCCGCCGCCCGTGATGACCGGGCCGTCACGCACCACGCGCCCGTCGTCGACGATCGCGCCGAACGGCGGCAGCAGGTCGCGCCATGCCCAGTGGCAGGCAGCCCGCCGCCCTTGCAGCAACCCGGCCGCGCCGAGCACCAGCGACCCGCTGCACACGGAGGTAACATAGCGGGCGCCCAGCGCGAGCCGGCGCACCTCGCGGACGAACGCATCGTCGGCGATCGCGTCGATCACGCCGAGCCCGCCCGGCACGCAGACGAGATCGGCGTGCACGATGTCGGCGAGCCGCTCGACCTCCGCAAGGATCAGGCCGCTGTCCGCGCGAATCGATCCGCCGCGCACCGAGGCCGGGTGAATCCGGGCGCCCGGCAGACGCCAGAACACTTCGTCCGGCCCGGTGAAATCGAGTTGCGTGACATGATCGAACAATGCGAATACGACGATGAATGGTGTGGTGGCCATCACGATCTCCCGAAGACATGAACGGCTTGTAGCATCGGGCCGTGCACCGTCCGTCGCAATGTCATTTCTCCCGCACTTTCTGCCATGACCCATCGCGTTGCCATGCTCGTGTATCCCGGCTTCCAGTTGCTCGATGCCGCCGGGCCCGTTGCCGCATTCGAGATGGCCGACTACGCGCGCACGCCGTATTACGCGGTTCGCATCGTCGCGGCGCAGCCGGGGCTGGTCCGCAGTTCGTCCGGCGTGAGCTGGCAGGCCGAGCCGCTGCCGGAGGTGGCGGACGTCGATACGTTGCTGGTCGCGGGTGGCGATGGCGTCGATGCCGCGATGGTCGACGAAGCGACGTGCGCGTTCGTCCGCCGCTGTGCGGCGCGCGGCATCCGCGTGGCGAGCGTCTGTTCGGGCAGCCTGCTGCTGGCGGCGGCTGGTGTGCTGGACGGCCGGCTCGCGACCACGCACTGGGGCTGCGGCGAGCGCTTCGCGCAGGCGTTTCCACAGGTGCGGCTGGCGCTCGACCGGATCTACGTGAATGACGGGCCGTTCTGGACGAGTGCGGGCATCACGGCCGGCATCGACCTGACGCTCGCGCTGATCGGCGAGGATCGTGGCGAGCGGTTGGCGCGCGCGGTCGCGAAACGGCTGGTCGTGTACTACCGGCGCCCCGGCGGGCAGTCACAATTCTCGGCGCTGATCGAGCTCGACAGTGCGCAAGGGCGCTTCAAGCCGTTGCTCGACTACATTCGCCGCAATCTCGGCGCGCGTTTGCGCGTGAGCGACCTGGCCGAGCAGGCGTGCATGAGCCCGCGTCAATTCGCTCGGGCGTTCCAGACGGAAACCGGCCTCACGCCGGCCAAGGCCGTCGAGAAACTGCGCGTGGAAGCCGCCCGCGCCGCGCTGGAAAGCGGGGCGGCGTCGCTGCAGCGCGTGGCGAACGAGTGCGGGTTTGGCGATACGGAGAACATGCGGCGCAGTTTCCAGCGCTGGCTGGGCGTCGCGCCGTCGGCGCTGCGGTCGTAGGCGGGCGTGGTCGAGCACGGCGTTGCGGCGCGACGTGTCGATCCGCTTCTTGCTGGCCGCTCAGTCGCCTTCCGGATCGTCACGTTCCGCGGCCACGCGGGCGAGCCATTCCGTAAAACTGGCGGCGACGCGTTCACGTTGCTCGTCGTCATGCCAGACCCGGATCACTTGCCCGACCGTGCCGCCTTCCGCGGGATCGAGGTCGACGCACAGATGATTGCCGCTACCGTCGTGCGTGAACGGAATCCACTTGAGGTTGTACCAGTCGTCGCGGATGCCGGCGGCCGGGTCGGACGTCATGTCGTCGAAGTCGCCGCCGGAAACGAGCTGGTTCCAGATCGACCATTGCGCGAGGATTTCATGCGCGCTCAGCAATGCGTCGTGTTCGGCGAAGACGGCGTTCGGATCGGTTTGTCCGTCGTGCAGCCGGAGGCTTTCCAGCAGGTCGTCCGGCAGCGTCGCGCCCAGCGCGGCATGCAATGCGGCGATCGCGTGCTCCGGGGCCGGCCCGTTGAGTCCGCCGGGCAGGCGTGCCGGATCGGCGGCGATCCAGCCTTCGATGCGTTGCCAGGTTTCGCGAACGGCGGGGACGGTTGCGCCGGCAATGGATGTGTCGGGTACGTTCATCGGGTTCCTTGTAGAGATGCTTCGGGGCGCACCGCGATCCGGTCGGCTGGCCCGTGCCGCTCTCTCGGCACGTCGGCGAAGCACAATTTTTGTGAAGCGCTATTGGACGATTCACCGCGCCGTAATGCAACTGTCAGGGATGTCAGGAGGGGCGGGCGATTGCAATCGCACGTGCCTGAATGCGCGCTCCACCGGCCAAGGGATGACGCATCGCAGCGTATCCGCCAATCACGCGGAACGGTCCGGCGCACGCCGCGGTCATAAACTTTTTTGAGGGGAACTGCAAATGGCATCGAGCCAAAGCACAGTCGATTTCATCGTCGAGCAGATGGCGGCGGCCGGCACCGTATCGGCGCGCAAGATGTTCGGTGAATACGGCATCTATTGCGACGGCAAGATGGCCGCGCTCGTCTGCGACGATCGGCTGTTCGTCAAGCCGACGCCCGAAGGCCGCGCGTTTCTCGGCACGTGTGAAGAAGATTCGCCGTATCCGGGCGCGAAGCCGCATCTCGTCATCTCCGGCGAGCGCTGGGACGATCGCGAATGGCTGTCGGCGCTGATCCGGATCACCGCCGCGCAGTTGCCGGTGCCGGTGAAGCGGAGCCGATGACGGGTTTTCGCGTGCCATGTTGCGCTGCGGCCAGGCGTATTCTGTGTCACATGTGCGCGACCATCGCGCATCCGGTGGGAGCACAAGAATGAACACATCCGGACATCCGCGCGGCACGCGGCTTGCTCGCCGCGCCCGGCACGCGCTCGTCGCGGCCCTGTGCGCGGGCTGGAGCGCGCTGTCGTTCGGCGCGGACGATGCGGCGACGCTGCTCGAGCGTTACCGCAGCCTCGGCCCGCAACTGAAGGACAACGCGTTTCACCGGCCGCTGGTCCTCGAATCGGCGGAAGCGTCGTCGTCGCTGAAGGGCGACATCTACGCGGTGGTCGACTATCCGTACACGGTCGTGAGCGGCCAGCTCGACGATCCGGCGCAGGGCCCCGCGAACTGGTGTGCGGTGCTGATCCTGCACCTGAACACGAAGTATTGCCACGCGTCGACCGGCAGCAATGGCCCGGTGCTCGACGTGAACCTCGGCCGCAAGATCCAGCAGAAGCTGTCGGACACCTATCGCGTGCAGTTCCGCTATCGCGTGGCGGCCGCGACGCCCGACTATTTCCAGGTCGACCTGACCGCCGACAGCGGCCCGATGGGCACGAAGGATTACCGGATCGCGCTGGAGGCCGTGCCGGTCGGCGGGTCGCGCACGTTCCTGCATCTCACGTATTCGTATGGCTTCGGCACGGTCGGCCGCATGGCGATGAAGACCTACCTCGCGACCGTCGGCAGCGACAAGGTCGGCTTCACGACCGTCAGTGGCGGATCGGCCGCGCAGCCACAGTACATCGGCGGCGTGCGCGGGCTGCTGGAGCGCAACACGATGCGCTACTACCTCGCGATCGACACCTATCTCGCGACGCTCGACAAGCCGCTCGACCAGCGCCTCACGCGCTGGTTCGACGCGACCGAGCAGTATCCGCAGCAACTGCACGAAGTCGAGCGCGGCGCCTATATGCAGATGAAAGCGCAGGAGGTGCAGCGGCAGCAGGCGGCGCGGTGACGCCGCCTGCTGCCGGCTGCTCGGCGTCGATCAGTTCGACGCGCCGCCGACCGTGCGGATGCTGTGCCACTGCCCCTGTTCGACGCGGAACAGCGTGTACGGCGGCTTGATCAGGTCGCCGCGCTCGTCGAACGAGATCTTCCCGGTCACGCCGGTGACCGACACGCCGGGCAGGCTCGCGACGATCTTGCCGCGATCGGTCGAATCGGCCTTGTGGACCGCCGCGATCATCGCGAGCGCGGCGTCGTACGCGAACGGCGCATACAGCTCGACGTCCTGGTTGAAGCGCGCCTTGTAGCGCTGCGCGAACGCGACGGCCGACGGCAGCTTGTCGAGCGCGGGCCCCGGTTCGAGATCCTGCGTGCCTTCGCCCGAGCTGCCGGCGATCTTCAGGAATGCATTGCTTTTCAGTGCGCCGGCGCCGAACAGTTGCGCGCGGATGCCGAGCGAGCGCATCTGCTTGACGAGCATCGCACCCTGTTCGTCGAGCCCGCCGAAGAACAGCAGGTCGATGTTGTTGCTCTTCATCGTGGTCAGGATGCCGCGAAAATCGACGGCCTTGTCGTTCGTGTATTCGCGACCGACGACGCTGCCGTGCGCGTCCTTCACGCCTTTCTCGAACGCGTCGGCGAGCCCCTGCCCGAAGGCGGTGCGATCGTCGATGATGCCGATCCGCTTCGCCTTCAACTGCTCGACCGCGAAGCGGCCGGCCACCACGCCGCCGACGCCGTCGTGCCCCATCGTGCGGAACACGTTCTTGAAGCCCTGCATCGTCAGCTGCGGATTGGTCGAGCCGGGCGTAATCATCGCGACGTTCGCCTGCTTGTAGACGGCCGACGCCGGAATGCTGCAACCCGAGTTGTAGTGACCGACCACGCCGACCACACCGTCGTCGACGAGCTTCTGCGCGACCTGGATCGCGATGCGCGGATCGGCCTGGTCGTCCTGCACGTCGAGCACGAAGCGCACGGGCTTGCCGCCCACGGTCGGATGTTTCGCGTTTTCTTCGTCGAGCGCGAGTTGCGCACCGTATTGCAGATCCTTGCCGACGCGCGCGACGGGCCCCGTCAGTGGGCCGGCGAAGCCGATCTTGATGGTTTCCGGATCAGCGGCCTGCGCGGATGCGGCGACGGTGCCGATCGAGCAGAGCGCCAGCCATGCCAGCCAGTTACGACGATTCATGATGCCTCCTTGCAAGGGTGGAAGTCGCGGCGCGCGTCAGAATCGCGCGGCCCGGTACGGCGTGAGGTCCAGCGGCGGCGCGCGCTGGGCGACGAGGTCGGCGACGATTTGCCCGGTGATGCCGGCGAGCGTCACGCCGAGATGCTGATGACCGAATGCATGAATCACGCGCGCGCTGCGTCGGGCGCGGCCGATCACGGGCACGCCGTCCGGCAGCGTCGGCCGGAAGCCGAGCCAGCTGCGCGTCGGTGTGCCGAGCGACGGCACGGCTTCGCGTGCGGAACGCGTGAGCAGTGCGACGAGCGACGGATTCATCGGCGCGTCGAAGCCGCCGAGTTCGACGGTGCCGGCCGCACGCAGCCCTTCGTCGAGCGGCGTCATGTAGAAACCGCGCTCGGCCCAGCCGACCGGCCGCGTGACGATCGGCTCAGGCGTGCCGAACTGCACGTGATAACCGCGCTCGGTATCGAGCGGCACCGTGTCGCCGCACGCGGCCGCGAAGGA
>NZ_JAAGPB010000445.1:0-7001 GCF_017104585.1 Burkholderia sp. Ac-20392 | reverse complement strand
CGTGTGGATCCGCGAATCGATCAACGGGTTGCTGCCGGTCGCGCGGATCGGCGGCGAGATCGTGTCGTTCGGCCTGCTGCGGCAGGCGTGCGTGCGGCCGGCCACCGCCGTCGCCAGTCTCGTCGCCAGATCGGAAGAGCACACGTCCTTCCGATCCATCCGCTGGACATCCTGCATCGCCGGCAGATCGCCGGGGCGGGGCTGTTGCTCGCGGCGCTGGCCCACATCCTGCCGATGCTCGCGAATGCGTGGGACTGGCGGATGCTGATTCGCGGCCCGCGCCGGCCGTCGTTCGCGACGATGCTGAAGCTCGTGTGGATCCGCGAATCGATCAACGGGTTGCTGCCGGTCGCGCGGATCGGCGGCGAGATCGTGTCGTTCGGCCTGCTGCGGCAGGCGTGCGTGCGGCCGGCCACCGCCGTCGCCAGTCTCGTCGCCGACATGCAGCTGACGCTGATCAGCCAGCTCGTGTTCGCGCTGGTTGCGATCGGCTACGTGCTCGAGCATGTGTCGTCCGACACTGCGCGGGTGGCCGGCAACCTTGCGATCGGCATGGCCGCGCTGGTGCCGGTGCTGCTGCTGTTCGCGCTGGTGCAGCATGCGCGGCCGTTCGAACGCGCGATGCGCGTGCTCAACCGCGTCACGAGCGGCAAGGTGGTGGCGCTGGTCGGCGAATCGGCGCGCACCGATCAGTCGATCCGGATGATCTGGAGAAAGACCGGCATCGTCGTGCGTTATCTCTTGATCTGGCAGACGCTGCAGTTCATCGGCTATGCGCTGGAAATCTGGCTCGCGTTGTATTTCCTCGGCGCAGAGCCGACCTTCGCGCAGGCGCTTGCGATCGAGGCGCTGATCCAGCTCGTGAGCAGCATCGCGTTCCTGATGCCGGGTGGGCTCGGCGTGCAGGAGGGCGGGTTCGTGCTGATCGGCGGGCTGCTCGGGTTCGACCCGCCGACCTGTCTTGCGCTGGCCGGCGCCCGCCGTGTGCGCGACCTGCTGTTCTATCTGCCGGGTCTGCTGGCATGGCAGTGGGCGGCCGGTTCGGCGAACCGGCCGGGCGGAACGAAACGCGCGCCGTTGCCCATCGGGGAATCCGCCCGGCCGCATTGATGCCACCGGGCAGCCCGTGCCCGCCACGCGCAGCGGGCGGCGCCGGAATCAGCGTCGTTCGTCGGCGAGATGGCTGCGGATCACGTCCGCGAACGACGTATCGCCCTTCAGCCCGAGTGCTTCCGCGCGCGACGTATCCCAACGGCCCGGCCAGCTGCCGACGATTTTCTCGACGCGCTCGTCCGGCACGTGGCGGATCAGCTTCACGACTTCGTCGCCCGCGACCTCGCGCAGCGCCGCGATCATTTCGTCGACCGACACCGACAGGCCGGGCAGGTTGATCACCCGTTTGTTGCCGAGTTTCGCGCTGTCGATCTCGCAGCCCGCGACGAGCGCTTCGATCGCGCCGCGCGGCGACAGCAGCCACAGCCGCGTCGAACCCGGCACCGGGCACACGCTTTCCTCGCCGTTCAGCGGCTCGCGAATGATGCCGCTCGCGAACGATGACGCGGCCGCGTTCGGGCGGCCCGGCCGCACGCTGATCGTCGGCAACCGCAGCACGCGGCCGTCGACGAAGCCGCGCCGCGCGTAGTCGCACAGCAGCAGCTCGGCGATCGCCTTCTCGGCGCCGTACGACGATTGCGGGTTCAGTGCGGTGTCGTCCTGCACGACGTCGGGCAGCGTGCCGCCATAAACCGCGACGGAGCTCGTGAACACGACGCGCGGCCGATGGCCACGCGCACGGCACACTTCGAGCAACGCGCGCGACGCGTCGAGGTTGATCCGCATGCCGAGATCGAAATCGGCCTCGGCCTGCCCGCTGACGATTGCCGCGAGGTGGAAGATCGCGCCGGTGTGCGTGTCGATCGCGCTGTCGAGCGCCGCGCGGTCGGCGATGTCGCCGACGATCGACGTCACGCGCGCGTCGCCGAAATCGCTGCCTGCGACGACGTCGAGCAGCACCAGCTCGTCGATCTTCTCGCTGCGGCCGTCGGGGCCGGTCAGTTCGCCGCGCTCGAGCAGCTTGCGCGCGAGACGCTGGCCGAGAAAGCCGGCGCCGCCGGTGATCAGTACTTTCATGTTCTTCACCCTCAAAGGAATACGGGAATTACAGGTACGGCTTGAGCCAGCCGAGGCCTTCCGACGTGCCGGCCTTCGGGCGGTACTCGCAGCCGATCCAGCCGTCGTAGCCGAGCGCGTCGATCAGCGCGAACAGATACGGGTAGTTGAGTTCGCCGATATCCGGCTCGTGGCGCTCGGGCACGCCCGCGATCTGGATATGGCCGATGCCCGCGAAATCGCGCTTGAGCTTCATCGCGAGGTCGCCTTCGACGATCTGGCAGTGGTAGCAGTCGAACTGCACCTTCAGGTTCGGCGCGCCGACTTCCGCGCAGATCGCCTGCGCGTCGTCCTGGCGGCTCAGGAAATAGCCGGGCATGTCGCGCTGGTTGATCGGCTCGATCAGGATCGTGATGCCGTGCGCGGCGGCGGCCTGCGTCGCATGCCGCAGGTTCGCCAGGTAGGTGTCGCGATGGCGTGCCCGGTCGGCGCCCGGCGGCACCATGCCGGCCATCACGTGCAGCTTCTTGTTGCCGAGCACGCGCGCATAGTCGAGCGCCTGGTCGATGCCGCGCCGGAACTCGTCCTCGCGGCCCGGCAGCGAGGCGGTGCCGCGTTCGCCCGCGGCCCAGTCGCCGGGCGGCGCGTTGAACAGCGCCTGTTCGAGGTTGTGCGTGTCGAGGCGCGCGCGGATGTCCTCGGCGGCGAAGTCGTACGGGAACAGGTACTCGACGGCCTTGAAGCCGTCGTAGGCGGCAGCGGCGAAGCGTTCGAGGAACGCGTGCTCGGTGTACATCATCGAGAGGTTGGCGGCGAAGCGTGGCATGGCAGCGGGTCCTGTGAATGAATGGGGCGGGGCGCACGGCGCCCCGCGTCGAATGGCGGCCGGATCGTTCGTCTGGTGAATCAGCGGTTCACGAGTTTCGCGGGCGTGAGCCACACGGCGATCGCGCCGATCACGAGCATCGCGGCGAGCACGTACATGCCGGACGCCGTGCTGTGCGTGGCGTCCTTCAGGTAGCCGATCACGTACGGGCTCGCGAAACCGGCGAGGTTGCCGACCGAGTTGATGATCGCGATCCCGGCCGCGGCTGCGGAGCCCGCGAGGAACGCGGTCGGCAGCGACCAGAACAGCGGTGCGCAGGTCAGCACGCCACCCGCCGCGAGCGACAGGAATACGATCGACACCGCCGTATTGTGCGAGTACGACGCGGCGACCGCAAACCCGACCGCACCCATCAGCGCCGGCACGATCAGGTGCCAGCGGCGTTCGCGGCGCTTGTCCGCGCTGTGGCCGAACAGGTTCATCACGACGATCGCGACGAGGAACGGGATCGCCGACAGCAGGCCGATCTGCAGCGTATCGGTGATGCCGGTCGATTTGACGAGCGTCGGCATCCAGAACGTGAGGCCGTACTGGCCCGTGACGAACGCGAAGTAGATCAGCGACATCCACCACATGCGCGGGTCCGAGAACACGGCCTTCAGCGAATGGCCGTGCTGCTGCTGTTCCTGCGGCTGCGCGGCGATCTCGTCCTCCAGCAGCTGCTTCTCGCGCTCGTCGAGCCACTTCGCGCTGCGGATGCTGTTGTCGAGATACAGGATCGTCGCAATGCCGATGAGTACGGCCGGCACGGCTTCGATCATGAACATCCATTGCCAGCCGTGGAAGCCCGAGCCGCCGTGGAAGCGCTCCATGATCCAGCCCGACAGCGGGTTGCCGAAGATGCCCGACACGGGGATCGCGGACATGAACACCGCGATGATCTTCGCGCGGCGATGCGACGGGAACCAGTAGGTGAGATACAGGATCACGCCCGGATAGAAGCCGGCTTCCGCGAGGCCGAGCAGGAAGCGCAGCACGTAGAACTGCGTCGGCGTCTGCACGAACGCGAACAGTGCGGACAGCAGCCCCCACGTGATCATGATCCGCGCGATCCAGATGCGTGCGCCGAGGCGGTGCATCAGCAGGTTGCTTGGCAGTTCGAACAGAAAATAGCCAAGAAAGAAAATGCCGGCGCCGAGCCCGAACACGGTTTCGCTGAACGCGAGATCCTGCGACATCTGCAGCTTCGCGAAGCCGACGTTCACGCGGTCGAGATACGCGACCACGTAGCAGAGCATCAGGAACGGCACGATGCGCCAGAACACTTTCTTGTAGGTGCGGTCGAGTTCCGCGGCATGGGCGGGCGCGGCGGGCGAGCGGCCAGCGGCCGCGTCGAGAGCAGTCATCGTCGTCTCCAATGATGTCGTGTGCCGGCGGCGCGTACGTCGCCGGTCGTGTGTGTGCTGACGGAAAGGCCCGCGCACACGGCGGGCATGGGAATCGTTGCGGGGCGCGTCGTTACCAGCGCGCGCCGAAACTGATGCGCAATTCGTCGAGTGCGGCGTCGTCGAGCGGCTCGGGTTTCGGGTGCGTCATCAGCCACAGTCGCGCCGTTTCCTCGAGTTCCTCGAGCGCATACGACGCGTGCGACACCGACGGCCCCCACATCACCGGGCCGAGGCGCTCGAGCAGCACGCCGCGCACCTGGTCGGCGAGCGCCGCGACCTCGGCCGCGACGGCCGGATCGCCGGGGCGGCGGTAACGGATCAGCGGAATGTGGCCGACCTTCATCACGTAGTACGGCGTGATCGGCGGCAGCTCGTCGGTGTCACGCCACACGCCCGCGAGCGTCAGCGCGACGAGGTGCGTCGAATGCGTGTGGACGACGCCGTTCGCTTCGGCGTTGCGCGCGTAGATGCCGCGATGCAGCGCCAGCGTCTTCGACGGCTTGCCGCCCGATACGGGCTGGCCGTCGAGGCCGACCTTCGCGATGTCGTTCGGGTCGAGCCGGCCGAGGCATGCGTCGGTCGGCGTGATCAGCCAGCCGTCCGTGAGGCGCGCGCTGATGTTGCCGGCGCTGCCGACCGCGTGGCCGCGTGCATACAGGCTCGCGCCAACCACGCAGATCTCTTCCCGCAGTTTCGCTTCGTCGCTCATCGTGCGGCTCCGTCCAGCGCGCGCAGCGCCTTGTCGAAAAAGTCCGTGGTGCCGAAGTTGCCGGACTTCAGCGCGAGGCCGAGCGGCTGCGCGTCGATGGTGGCCGTTGCCGGCACGCCCGGATCGATCTGCGCGCCGATCTGCAGCGACTTCACGTCGAGCGCCTGCACGACCGCGCCGGACGTTTCGCCGCCGGCGACGACGAACTTGCGCACGCCGAGATCACGCAGGCCGCGCGCGATCGCCGCGAGCGTGGCTTCGACGAGATGGCCGGCCGCGTCGACACCGAGTGCCTGCTGCACGGCTTTCACTTCGTCGGGCGTCGCGGTCGCGTAGATCAGCACGGGCTGCGGCAGGTGCGAGCGCGCGAACGCGAGCGCCTGGTCGACGACGGGTTCGCCGCGCGATGCCGCGAGCGGATCGATGCGGAAGCTCGGCCGCGTGGCGAGCCACGCGGCGACCTGGGCGTTGGTGGCCTTCGACGCGCTGCCGGCGAGCACGGCCGACAGGCCGTCGATACGCGGCAGCGACGCCGCGTTGTCGCGCTCGGGCAGTTGCTCCGCGCGGCGGAAATTCGCGGGCAGGCCGAGCGCGATGCCCGAGCCGCCGGTGACGAGCGGCAGGCCCGCGCACGCTTCGCCGAGTACGTAGAGGTCGCGATCCGACAGCGCGTCGGCGATCGCGAAGCGCGCGCCTTCCGCGCGCAGTTGTTCGATCCGCGTGCGCACGGCGGCAGCGCCCAGCGCGATCGTGTCGTAGCGGATCAGGCCGACCGGCGACTTCGTCTGCCGCTGCAGCACGCGCACGAGGTTCGCGTCCTGCATCGGCGTAAGCGGATGATTCTCCATCCCTGATTCGTTCAGCAGCACGTCGCCGACGAACAGGTGGCCGCGATAGATCGTGCGACCGTTCTCGGGGAACGCCGGGCATGCGATCGTGAAGCCGCCGCCGGCCGCATCGAGCAGCGCATCGGCAACGGGCCCGATGTTGCCCGCATCGGTCGAATCGAACGTCGAGCAGTACTTGAAGAAGAACTGCCGGCAGCCCTGCGCGCGCAGCCATTCGTAGGCGGCGAGCGATTGCGCGACGGCGTCGGCGGCGGGGATCGTGCGCGACTTCAGTGCGACGACGATCGCGTCGGCGTCGAGCGTGGTGTCTGCGGCGTCGTCGGCGGGCACGCCGATCGTCTGCACGGTGCGCATGCCGCTCTTGACGAGCATGTTCGCGAGATCGGTCGCGCCGGTGAAATCGTCGGCGATGCAGCCGAGCAGGGGACGGGAAGCGGAAGCGGTCATGGCAGAAGCGTCGTTCGAATCAGCGGGCGGGCGGCAGCGTGATGCCGGGGAAAGTCTTGATCACGGCGGAATCGTCCTCGCCGCCGTGGCCGGCGCTCGACGCGCTCATGAACATCTGGTGCGCGGTGGCCGACAGCGGCAGCGGGAACTTGCTGCGGCGCGCGGTATCGAGCACGAGGCCGAGATCCTTCACGAAGATGTCGACGGCCGACAGCGGCGTGTAGTCGCCGTTCAGGATGTGCGGCACGCGGTTCTCGAACATCCACGAATTGCCGGCGCTGTGCGTGATCACGTCGTACAGCGCATCCGCATCGACGCCTTCGCGCAGGCCGAGCGCCATCGCCTCGGCCGCTGCCGCGATGTGCACGCCGGCCAGCAACTGGTTGATGATCTTCACTTTCGAGCCGATGCCGTGCGCATCGCCGAGGCGATAGACCTTGCCGGCGATCGCCGCGAGCACGTCCTCGCAGCCCGCGTACGCGGCGGCCGGGCCCGACGTCATCATCGTCATCTCGCCGGAGGCCGCGCGCGCGGCGCCGCCGGATACCGGCGCATCGAGCATCTGCAGGCCGGCTGCCTCGATGCGTGCGCCGAGCGCGACCGCGAATTCGGGA
>NZ_JAAGPB010000444.1:0-238 GCF_017104585.1 Burkholderia sp. Ac-20392 | reverse complement strand
GGCGAGAGCGACGGGAAAAGGTAGGAAGACACACGCAGTGATAGTGGAGGCGGAGAGGAGTGAGGAGAAGGAGTGAACAAGGTATACACAGTAGAGGTGGGTGAGAGGAAGGATAGAAGGGGTAAGTATGGGGGATGAGTGGATGGACAAAGATTAGTAATTGAGGAGGTAGGGAGCGGGTAAAAGTAGGTCGTATAGGAAGTAAAGAGAAATAGAAAAAGTGATGTTTTTTTTTTTC
>NZ_JAAGPB010000443.1:0-6907 GCF_017104585.1 Burkholderia sp. Ac-20392 | reverse complement strand
CAACCTGGCCGTCGACGACGCCGGCGATCGCACCGGCCGCGTTCAGGTTGATCGTCGCGCCCGCGTCGATCGTGCCTTGCGCGCCGCCTTCGACCGCGATCGCGATGCCGTTCGCGCCGTTGACGTTGTAGATCGCGTTGCCGGTCGACAGCAGGGTGCCGGCGTCGGTCGCGAGCACGCCGTGCGCGCGCTGGCCGTTGACGTCGGTCGTCAGCGCGCCGGCCGTCGACGTGCCCGTGTAGGCCGCGCCGCCCGCGACGCGGAACAGCGTCGAATCGTCGGTGTCGACGCTGAGGTGCTGCGCGGCGACGTTGATCTTCGAGCCCGCGCCGTACGCGTAGAAGCCGATCTGGTTGGTGCCCGACATGAAGGCCGGCACCGCGTTGGCGCCGACGTTGATCGTCGCGCCCGAGCGTGCATGCACGCCGATCGCGCCGGTGCCCGTCAGGTTGAGCGCGCCGTTGAGCGTGGCCGTGGCGCTCGGCCCTTCGGCCCACACGCCATAGTTGCGCGTGCCCGAGGCCGGATCGAGGCCGCCGGCGACGTTGATCGTGCCGCTCGACAGGGCGGACGTTGCCTGCGTACCGGTGCCGACGACCATGATGCCGATGCCGTTCACGCCGTTCAGCGTGATGGTGCCGGTATTGGTCACGGTCGCGGCCGTGTTGGCCGCGAGCATGCCGACGTTGGCGAGCGGCGTGCCGGCCGCCGCGCCGTTGACGACGATCGTGCCTGCGTTGGTCAGCGTGCCGGAGGTCGAGCCGATGCTCGCCATCGCGGCGCCATTCTGCGTCTGCGAGCCGATCACGATCGTGCCGAGGTTGCTCGCGGTGCCGGTATTGCCGAGCAGGATGCCGTACGCGTGCGCGGCGAGCGCGACGTCGTTTGCCGCTCCGCCGGGCGCGTACTGCGCCGAGCGGCCGAGGTAGATCGTGCCGCCGGCCTGGTTCGTGAAGCTGCCGCCATCGACGAGGCCGCCGATCACCTGGCTGTCGAGCGTCGTCGCATTGACGCCGACGTTGATCGTGCCGGCGTTCGACGCCGTCGCGCCGCCGGTCACGGCGACCGCGTAGTTCTGCAGGTCCGGCTGGTTGCCGTCGAGCGTCCACGCGCCGACGTTCATCACGCCGTTGTTGACGAACGACGTGCCCGCGCCGTTCGCAAACACGCCGTTGCCTTCGGTGTACGCGTGGTAGTCGAAGTTGTTCGGCGGCGTGCTGCCGCTCGTGTCGAAGTCGTCGCCGGACGCGTACCCGGACGAGATCACGCCGTTGTTGACGCCGCTTGCACCGCTCAGCAGGCGCACCAGCGTGAAGTCGCCCGACAGGCGCCCGTCGTTGATGAAGTGCGCGCCGTTCTCCGCGAGGACGGCCGAGCTCGAGACGATCGTGTTGACGCCGCGGAAGTCGATCTGGCCGTCCGTGCCGATGTGCAGTGTCGCGTTCGCGCCCGTGCCGTGCATCGCCGACAGGAAACCGATCGGCAGCGTGTTCTTGTCGCCCGAGGACACGTTGTTCTGATACTGGAAGGTTTGCTGCGAGAACGTGATGGCCTGGCCGAACGCGCTGTCGTAAGCGGCCTGCGAGCCGAGCGCGCCGCTTTGCACCGAGCGCACGAGAAAGTCGTTGTACGCGGCGAGCGTTGCGGCGTCGGTGACGTTCCACGTGCTGCCGTCGAATGCGGTGAAGGTGCCCGCGTAGGCCGGCACGTCGAGCTGGCGGCTGCCGATGGCGCCGCCGTCCGCAACGTAGTCGCCGGTGGTGAACCGGATCTGGTTGCGCGAGTTCCAGTTGACGGTGCTGGTCGTGGCACCCGTGCCGTCCGCGAAGGTCAGGTCGGTCCCCTTTGCGGCCATCGAGATCGCGTTGCCGGCTGCATCGGGCGCATTCGCCGCGTTGCCGATCGACACGTTGAGCGTACCGCCGGTGGCGGTGACGGTGCCGATGCGCGTGTTCACGTACTGATCGCCGTTCACGTCGTGGTAGACGGGCACCTCGGTCGCGCCGGCCGTCGACGCGGAGAACGCGGACGAGTCGTAGGTCGCGACCGACGTGCGGGTGCCGGTGATCGAGTCGGGCGTGCTGACGCTGTGCGTCTTGCCGCCGAGCGACAGTAGCGGCTGGTTCGGGTTGCCCGACACGATGCTCGTGCTGCCGATCGGCGTGAGCGTGTAGCCCGGGTCGCCGCCGGCGCCGGTCCATGCGCCCGACACGCCGACGGTGTCGCCGCCCGAGACGGTGGCGGAGCCTGCCAGGTTGTCGTTGACGGTCGGGCTGAAGCTGCCGGGCGCGCAGGTGCCGCCGTTTGCGACGGCCGTGCCGCCGCCGCAGGTCGATGCATGCGCGGAACCGGCCGACAGCGCGGCCAGCAACGCGCCGAGTGCCACGATGCGAAGCGAGGTCCGGTGCGTTGCCGCGTGCGCGGCGCGGCGGCTCGTGCCGGACGAGTTGCCCGAACGCTTGCCGCGCGCCCGTGCCGTTTCCGCAACCGCGACCCAGCAGCCGGCGGTCTCGCTCCATATCGATCGAAATGAATGATTCACGACAAGCCCCTCTCTCTTCTTTTGATGTGGTTTTCACCGCGGTGCAGTGAAATCGCAATCCGCGGTGGAGAATGGCGTGAATGGGTGTGCGGCGGCCGTGGCCGTTTCTCCGCCAATCGCAATTCATTACACCGAGGATGGGCGGAGTCTATTGATCGTGCGGGTGATGGATTGTCGGGAAGCTAACAAATGCGGCAATCATGCCGTTTTCATCGGATATATTTTGATTGTGTGATGAATCGAACTGAAAGCCTTGGTGGGTAAGGATTTGGTGGGTTTGAGCGATATGAGTCCGCGATTGCTGGATCGGTGAGGTGGCGCACGGTTTGCGCCGGCTTGGTGCGTTAAAATTCGGATCCCGGATTATGTATCGGCCGGGCGTCCGATTTTATTTTGGTCTTTTGATTTATTTCCGTTTGAAAATAAATCAAATCGGGAAAATATGGCGCGGCGTCGCTTCGAGATACTGGATTGGGGTCCGGATGAAGCGGATTCGGTGCTCGGATGGGCGATGGGGTCCGACGGTGAACGTTACCGTATCGCCCGCGCACGAAGCCACCGCCGCGACCGGATGCGGCGAGCCTTCGACTTGCCGCGCCGTGGCGAAAAGATGAAGGGAAGAGGGCGCTGGCGCGCCGGGCTCAGAAGTCGATTGCGTCGTCGGAATCGACTTCGGCGGCTGTGGCGAGCGCCTCGCGTGCGTCGCGCGGCGCCGATGCCGACGCATCGAGCGCCGGATTGCGCAGCTTCTCGAGCACGCGCTCCGGCACCGGGATCCGCATCCGTGCAGCGACGTCGCCGCACTGGAACATGATCAGCTCGCCCGGCTCGAACGCGGTCCAGACTTCGTTGTCGGTGAGCGGCTGCGTCGCGATCACGGCGACGCGATCCTCGGGCGTCGTGTATTTCGCGAAGTCGATCGACAGGTCTTCGTCGACGAGGTGCGCGGTCGAGAACGGCCAGCGCCGCACGAGGTAGTGCAGCCGCGTCGAGCAATGCGCGAACAGCGCCTGGCCGTTCGACATCAGGAAGTTGAATACGCCGTGATCGGTGATGCCGCGCGTCAGCTCGCCGACGCGCTCGAACAGTTCGGGCAACGGCGGCTGCGCGCCGGGAAACGCTTCGCGCAGCCCCTGCATCAGCACGCAGAATGCCTGTTCGCTGTCGGTCGTGCCGACCGGATGGTAGACGCTGCCGTCCATGTCCGGCGCGTAGTCCTGCAGGTCGCCGTTGTGCGCGAAGATCCAGTGCCGGCCCCACAGCTCGCGCATGAACGGATGGCTGTTCTCGAGCAGGATGTGGCCTTGCGTCGCCTTGCGGATGTGCGCGATCGTGTTCTTGGACTTGATCGGGTAGCGTTTCACCATTTCGGCGATCGGCGACGTGGCCGAGGCCTGGTGATCGATGAACAGGCGGCAGGCCTTATCTTCGAAGAACGCGATGCCCCAGCCGTCGGCATGGTGATCGGTGAGCCCGCCCCGGGCCGCGAAACCTGTGAAGGAGAATGTGACGTCCGTCGGCGCGGCGCAGTTCATTCCTAAGAGTTGGCACATTTTACTTGGGGCAGCAGGCTGAGGCGGGGGGTAACGAACCGGGCGAACCCCGGTACAATGCGGCTTCTAGCATATCACCGAGCCCTGAGCGGTAAAAAGCGGATTCCGCTGGCCAAAGGCCCCGTGTTGCGGTTTGCCGTCAGTCGGCCCGCGGCACGCGTGTTCCGGCCCCGCCGACGGCCAGCCCGTTCCTCACGACGCCTCCTATGACTGCCTCGAACGCTTCTTCCCCGGCGACGCTCTCGCTCGCCCGTCCCGACGACTGGCACCTGCACCTGCGAGACGGCGACATGCTGGCCGCCGTGCTGCCGCACACTGCACGCCAGTTCGGCCGCGCCATCGTCATGCCGAACCTGAAGCCGCCGGTGACGACCACCGCGCAGGCGCAGGCCTATCGCGAGCGCATCCTCGCCGCGCTGCCGGTCGGGATGACGTTCGAACCGCTGATGACGCTGTACCTGACCGACAACACGCCGCCCGACGAGATCCGCCGCGCGCGCGAAAGCGGCTTCGTGCACGGCGTGAAGCTGTATCCGGCCGGCGCGACGACGAATTCCGACCACGGCGTCACCGATCTCGCGAAATGCGCGAAGACGCTCGAGGCGATGCAGGAAACCGGTATGCCGCTGCTCGTGCACGGCGAAGTGACCGATGCATCGATCGACCTGTTCGACCGCGAGAAGGTCTTCATCGACCGCGTGATGACGCCGCTGCGCCGCGATTTCCCGGGCCTGAAGGTCGTGTTCGAACACATCACGACGAAGGACGCGGCCGACTACGTGCGCGACGCCGACGCGGCGCCCGGCCTGCTCGGCGCGACGATCACCGCGCATCACCTGCTGTACAACCGCAATGCGCTGTTCGTCGGCGGGATTCGCCCGCATTACTACTGCCTGCCGGTGCTGAAGCGCGAGACGCATCGCGTCGCGCTGGTCGAGGCCGCGACGTCGGGCAACCCGCGCTTCTTCCTCGGTACCGACAGCGCGCCGCATGCGCGCGACGCGAAGGAAACCGCGTGCGGCTGCGCGGGCTGCTACACGGCGCTGCACGCGCTCGAACTGTATGCGGAAGCGTTCGACACGGCCGGCGCGCTCGACAAGCTGGAAGGCTTCGCGAGCTTCTTCGGCGCCGATTTCTACGGGCTGCCGCGCAGCGCCGAGACGGTCACGCTGCGTCGCGAGGCGTGGGAACTGCCGCGCGAGATCTTCGCGGGCGATACGCCCGTCGTGCCGCTGCGTGGCGGCGAGACGATCGGCTGGAAACTGGCGTGACCTTCGCGCCGCCGCGCGAGCCCGGCCACACGGCCGGCAGCGCTCGGTGCTAGAATGCGCGTCGCAAAGCAGGCTAGGCAGTCGCGGCCTCGCCGCCTTCGGGCGCGCGGGGGCGAGGAAAGTCCGGACTCCACAGGGCAGGGTGATGGCTAACGGCCATCCGTGGCGACACGCGGAACAGGGCAACAGAAAGCAAACCGCCGATGGCCCGGCGCAAGCCGGGATCAGGTAAGGGTGAAACGGTGCGGTAAGAGCGCACCGCGGCGACGGCGACGTTCGCCGGCACGGTAACCTCCACCCGGAGCAATTCCAAGTAGGCAGGCGCGCATTTTCGGATGCAGGACGGGGCCCCCGTCTCGTCTGCGGGTAGGAAGCTTGAGCGCGTCAGCAATGGCGCGCCTAGAGGAATGGCTGCCACGCGTTGCGTGCTTCGGCGCGCAGCGTGCACAGAATCCGGCTTATCGGCCTGCTTTGCCGTTCGAATGCGAAAGGGCCGGCGTCTCCCCACGGAGCGCCGGCCCTTTTTTCATGTGCGCTCGCCGTGCGTTCAGGCGGCGACGATGTCGAACGAATGCGTGAGTTCGGCCGTCTTCGCGATCATGATCGACGCGGAGCAATACTTGTCGTGCGACAGGTTGATCGCGCGTTCGACCGTGGACGGGTTCAGGTTGCGCCCGGTGACGGTGAAGTGGAAGTGCACCTTCGTGAATACCTTCGGATCTTCGCTCGCGCGCTCGGCCTTCAGCGTGACCGAGCAGCCGCTGACTTCCTGGCGGCTTTTCTTCAGGATCAGCACGACGTCATAGGCCGTGCAGCCGCCGGTGCCGAGCAGCACCATTTCCATCGGGCGCGGCGCGAGGTTGTGGCCGCCGCCTTCGGGCGCGCCATCCATCGTGACGAGGTGGCCGCTGCCGGTCTCGGCGGAAAACGCCATGCCGTCCTGGCCCATCCAGCTTACTTTGCATTCCATGCTTGCACTCCAGCGTTGCCTGATTCGGATTCGATCCGGCATTGTAGCCCGCTGCGCAACGGTCGGCTGATGCGCTGCACGACGTGCAATGCAGGCGCCGCACGAGCGACGCGCCGGACGGCCAATTTCCGCTCGAATTTAGGGGTTTTGCTCTAGAAGAGGGTGGTTCCTGACCCTGTCTCACGGTGTCAGGTGGTTGATTTTAAAGGGAAAATAAATTTTTCAAACGAGTTTCAAGAAATTCCGCATTATGGTGTTTGATTTCGTAATGCAAATTTTCTTGTGGAGTCGGCGACGCGTTCGTATAATGAGCCTCATTGGTTGTCGCGCTGCGGCAACCTCCGAATGTCTCCTCCACCCTCCTCCTATGGTGGATTAAGCCCGAACCAGCCGTTCGGGCTTTTTTTCGTCCCATGCAAACATCGGCGCGCGGCTTGCGCGCCCCGGCATCGTTACACCGGTTGCTTGGCGGCCGGCTGCGATGTCGCGCCGGGCAACGTGCCGGGCGAGCGTGCGTCAGGTGCCGGCGCGTGGACGGCCGACGCATGGCCGTGCCCGCGCGCGCAGAAGT
>NZ_JAAGPB010000442.1:0-238 GCF_017104585.1 Burkholderia sp. Ac-20392 | reverse complement strand
GGTGTAAGTGTGGCGTAGAAAAAGAGAAAGGGTGCAGGAGATCACACGGATGCGCAAGAACAGAGAAGCTAGAACACAGTAGGAGGAGCAGAGAGAGATGAGAGAATAAACGAAAAAGAAAGAATTGATAGTAGAGTTGAGGGAGGGAAAGAGAGACAACAAAACGAATCGAGTAGGCATTAATGATGTGATGAGCCACAGACACAGCGAAAGTGAAAGGATAGATTTTTTTTTTTTC
>NZ_JAAGPB010000441.1:0-6782 GCF_017104585.1 Burkholderia sp. Ac-20392 | reverse complement strand
CGCAATGGAAACTCGACCAGAAGCGCGTCGCCGCGCCCGCCGCCGGGCGCGTGTACGACACGCTGTACCGCGTCGGCGAATGGGTGCAGGCCGGCAATCCGGTCGTGCAGATGCTGCCGCCGCAAAACCTGAAGGTGCGCTTCTTCGTTCCCGAGGCCGCCATTGCATCGCTCGCGCCGGGGCGCACGGTCGCGATCCACTGCGACGGCTGTGCGGCCGACGTGCCCGCGCGCATCACCTACGTGTCGAGCGAGGCCGAATACACGCCGCCCGTGATCTACAGCAACGAGAGCCGGACCAAGCTCGTGTTCATGATCGAGGCGCGCCCCGCCGTCGCCGACGCGCCGAAGCTGCACCCGGGCCAGCCCGTCGCCGTGAGGGCGCCATGAACGTGCCGCCCGCACCGTATGCGATCGACGTCGATCGCCTGAACAAGCATTTCGGCGACAAGCACGTCGTGAAGGACGTGTCGCTGCGCGTCGCGCGCGGCGAGATCTTCGGCTTTCTCGGGCCGAACGGCAGCGGCAAGACCACGTCGATCCGGATGATGTGCGGGCTGCTCACGCCCGACTCGGGCAGCGGCACCTGCCTCGGCTACGACATCGTGCGCGACAGCGCGCAGATCAAGCGGCGCGTCGGCTACATGACGCAGCGCTTCTCGTACTGGGAAGACCTGTCGATCCGCGAGAACCTCGACTTCGTCGCACGTGTGTACGGGATGCCCGACCGCAAGGCGGCCGTTGCGCGCGCACTCGACGGGCTCGGCCTCGCGAGCCGCGCGGACCAGCTCACGGGCGCGCTGTCGGGCGGCTGGAAGCAACGCCTCGCGCTGGCCGCCTGCATGCTGCACGAGCCGGCGCTGCTGCTGCTCGACGAGCCGACAGCCGGCGTCGATCCGGCCGCGCGCCGCGACTTCTGGGAAGAACTGCACCGGCTGGCCGCGCAAGGGATCTCGGTGCTCGTCAGCACCCATTACATGGACGAGGCCGAGCGCTGCCACAAGCTGGCGTACATCGCGTACGGCGAGCTGCTCGCGCAGGGCACGTCGGCGGAGATCGTCGCGTCGCAGGGGCTCGCGACCCGCGCGATCACCGGTGCGCATCTGAGCGAACTGTCCGCACGACTGCGCACGATGCCGGGCGTCGACCAGACGGTCGTGTTCGGCTCGGCGCTGCATGTAAGCGGCCGCGATCGCGCGCAGCTCGACGCGACGCTCGCGCAGGTCGCGACCCAAGCCGACGGGCCAGCCGCGCTGCAGGTCGCGCCGATCGACACCGGGCTCGAGGACGTCTTCATCTATATGATGGGCCGCGCATCCGCGCCGCCCGCCGGAGCGTCGTCATGAACGCGTGGGCGCGCCTGCGCGATTCGTTTTCGGTCGCGCGCTGGTGGAGCATCGTGCTGAAGGAATTCCTGCAGTTGCGACGCGACCGCGTGACGTTCGCGATGATCGTCGGCGTGCCGATCATCCAGCTCACGCTGTTCGGCTTCGCGATCAACACCGATCCGAAGCACCTGCCCACGGCCGTGATCGTCGCTGACGCGAGCCCGTTCGCGCGCAGCTTCGTCGCGGCGATGCGCAATTCCGCATACTTCGACATCGTCGAGACGCTGCCCGACGAAGCGGCCGGCCGGCATGCGCTCGCCCGCGGCGACGTGCAGTTCGTGCTGAACGTGCCGGCCGATTTCTCGCGGCGGCTGCTGCGCGGCGAGCGTCCGTCGCTGCTCGTCGAGGCGGACGCGACCGATCCCGTCGCGACCGCGTCAGCGATCGGCGCGCTGCCGGGCCTCGTGCAGCCGGTCGCGGACAAGGACCTGACGGGCCCGCTCGCCTACCTGAACGGCCGCCCGGCCGCGTTCGACGTCGTGCTGCACCGGCTGTACAACCCCGAGGGCATCACGCAGTACAACGTCGTGCCGGGCCTGATGGGCGTGATCCTGACGATGACGATGGTGATGATGACGGGCCTCGCGATCACCCGCGAACGCGAGCGCGGCACGATGGAGAACCTGCTCGCGACACCCGTGCGGCCGCTCGAGGTGATGACGGGCAAGATCGTTCCGTACGTGCTGATCGGGCTGATCCAGGTATCGATCATCGTCGTCGCGGCGCGGTTCGTGTTCGACGTGCCGTTCGTCGGCGGTGTGTTCGCGATCTACCTGTCCGCGCTGCTGTTCATCGCCGCGAACCTGACGGTCGGCATCACGCTGTCGTCGCTCGCGCAGAACCAGTTGCAGGCGATGCAGCTCGCGGTGTTCTACTTCCTGCCGAACATCCTGCTGTCGGGCTTCATGTTCCCGTTCGCCGGGATGCCGAAGTGGGCGCAATTCATCGGCAACCTGCTGCCGCTCACCTACTTCAACCGCCTCGTGCGCGGCATCCTGCTGAAAGGCAACGGCTGGAGCGACCTGTGGCCATCCGTGTGGCCGGTCGCGCTGTTCACCGTCGTCGTGATGGGCGTCGCGCTGCGCTTTTACCGGCGTACGCTCGATTAGGTGCCGCACGATGAAACCGGCTTCGCGTCGCCCCTCCCACGCCGCCCGCCATTGCACACTGGCCGCCGCCGCGCTGCTCGTCGCCGGATGCGCGGTCGGGCCGGATTTCCACGCGCCGGATGCACCGGCCACGCAGCACTACACGCGCGACGAGCCGCCCGCGACGACGGCCGCCACCGCCGGCCCGACCGGCGACGCGCAGACGTTCGCATCGGCCGCGCATACCCCGCAGCACTGGTGGACGCAGTTCGGCTCTGAACCACTGAACCGGCTCGTCGATACCGCGTGGCACAACAGCCCGACGCTTGCCGAGGCCCGTGCGCGGCTCGACGAAGCGCGGCAGAACCATGCGGCCGAAGCCGGCGCGACGATGTTGCCGAGCATCGACGCGAACCTGTCCTCCACGCGCCAGCGAGTCGACACGACCGCATTCGGCCTGCCCGCCAACGTGCCCAGCCCGGGGCCATTCACGCTTTATGACGCGTCGGTGAGCGTGTCGTACGTGCTCGACGTGTTCGGCGGCAACCGGCGTGCGCTCGAAGCGCTGCGCGCGCAGGTCGACTACCAGGCGTACACGCTCGACGCTGCGCGCCTGATGCTCGCGGGCAATGTCGTCGCGACCGCGATCCTGCGCGCGTCGCTCGCGCAGCAGGTCGCGCTCACGCGGCAACTGATCGATGCGCAGGCGCGGCAGTTGCACATCGTCGAAGCGCGCTTCGCGGCGGGCGGCGTATCGCAGGCCGACGTGCATGCGCAGCGCGCGCTGCTCGCGCAGACGCAGGCGTCGCTGCCACCGCTCGAGGCCCGCCTCGCGCAAGCCGGCCACCGGCTTGCGATCCTGCTCGGCGCGCCGCCGTCCGATGCCGTGCTGCCCGATCTCACGCTCGATGCACTCGCGCTGCCACGCACGCTGCCTGTCGCGCTGCCGTCGACGCTTGCGCGCGAACGGCCCGACATCCGGGCGGCTGAAGCCGTGCTGCACCAGGCGAGCGCGAACGTCGGCGTCGCCACCGCGAACCTGTATCCGCGCTTGTCGATTTCGGCGGGGATCGGTTCGGAGCGCACGCACATCGCGGATCTCGTGAGCGGGCTCAATGTGTGGAATGTCGGCCTCGGCCTGACGCAACCGCTCTTTCACGGCGGCGAACTGCGCGCGAAGAAACGCGCGGCCGAAGCGGCGTACGACGCGGCGTTCGCGAGCTACCGGGAAACCGTGCTCGAGGCGCTGCAGCAGGTGGCCGATACGATGCGCGCGGTCGAACACGATGCGGTTGAACTACAGGCGAGAGACACCGCCGCGCAGGAGGCGGCAGCCAGCAACAGGATCGCCGGCGGCCGTTATGCGGCAGGCGGGATCAGCACGTTCGACCTGCTCGACGCGCAGCGGCAGACACTGCAGACGGCGCTCGACCGTACGCGCGCGCAGGCCGACCGGCTTACCGATACGGCGGCGCTGTTTCAGGCGCTGGCGGGGAGCTGGACGGATGTTCCGGCGGAGTGACTGGCCGGACGACATTGGCACGGGCCGGATGCTGCCGTTTGCACGCCGGGCACCGCATGAGCGGTGCGCTTGTCAGGCGCGACTTTCGTCGTCGCCGCTTCCGGTCGATGCCGGCCGGTGACGGGACCGGAATACGCTCAGTACCGCAAATAAAAAACCGGCCCGAAGGCCGGTTTTCATACCGCATGCCGTAAGCGGCGCTCGCGCGCCGCGTGGCATTTAGAAGCGGTGGATCATGCCGACGCCGAGGCCGATCTGGTTCTGCTTCGAACCTGCGCCCACGCCGTCGCCGATCGACGTCGTTGCAGCGATGATCTTGCCGCCGTTCAGCGTGTTGCCGCTCGAATGCTGGTAAGCCTCAACTGCGTACAGGCCCGTGCGCTTCGACAGGCTGTAGTACTGCGACAGCGTGACCTGGTGGTACTTGGCCGAGCTGGTGATGCCGTTCGACTGCGTTGCCGCCGTGTACGAGTAGCCCGCTGCGAAGTCCCACTGAGCGGCTGCCTTCCAGTGCAGCACGGCGCCTGCCGTGTTGAAGATGGCCGTGTTGCGGAACGCCGAACCCGTGCCCGGCGTGTACTGGACGTTCGAGTACGATGCCGAAATGTCCCATGCCGGCGTGAACTGGTAGCCAGCCGTCACGGCGATACGCTGCTGCGATTGCGCGGTGGCGTAGCCGTTGTTGATCGACGAGACTGCCGGCTGCGCGCCGTTGCCGTTCGCGTCCAGGCCGTTCTGGACCGTCGAGCTCGAGCCCCACACGCCGCCGCCGAGCGTCGCGTTGTTGATCTTCTGGTAGCCGACTGCGATGCCTGCCGGGCCGTTCAGGTACTGGATCGCCGCGCTCCACGTCGAGCCGCGGTTCGTCGCGCCTGCGACGCCGCCGAACGAGTACGAACCGCCGACCGTGACGCCGTAGAACTTCGGCGACATGTAGACGAGCGAGTTGTTCGCGCGGTAGCTGGTATCCAGCGAGTCGATATCGCCCGGGTGCGCGCCGTAGTAGCCGGTCAGCCAGGTCGTCGGGCTGTACGGCGACAGCAGCGTGTAGTACGCGGTGTACTGGCGGCCAGCCGTCAGCGTACCGTACGTGTTGTTGGTCAGGCCGACCCACGCTTGACGCGTGAAGATGCCGTTGGTCCACTGCGACGAGCCGTTAGCCGTGTTGACGCCGGCTTCCAACTGGAAAATCGCCTTCGTGCCGCCACCGAGATCTTCGCTGCCCTTCAGGCCGAAGCGGCTGCCTGCCCACACGCCGGTGGACATCTGCACCTTCGAGTGACCACCCGAGGTCGCACCGACTGCCGACGAGTTGTTCTGGTAAGCCAGACCGTTATCGACGATACCGTACAGGGTCACGCTGCTTTGAGCGTGGGCGGCGGTAGCGGCTGCAAGGCCAGCTGCCGTCATGGCGACAGCGACGCGCTTTTTCATTGATTCTCCGTCCTCAAAGAATGTTTCTTTTGTGGTGTGGTTTTATGACCTGACACATGTGCGAGTACATGTCGGCGCAATTCTGACGGATTACCGATTATTTCCCAACACGGGCAGTCGGTCATCGTATGATCGACGCAACGCGCGGGTTCACCAAACGGTTACATAACACCCTGAAACGCTTACGCGGCGGGCCTCTCCGGCATTTCCCGGTGAAAACCCTAGCTTTACATTTTTACGGGTGCAACGCGACCGTCGGATGTCGTCAGATGCCTTCGACAAGTCACATCTTACAAATGCGCGGCCGCGGCAGACGCCACGATTCACGCCGCCGCGAAGGATCGCTGACGTTCATGACACCCACGTTTCGCGACACGAAATAATGAAAACGTTTTTAGTCGACGCGTGGAGGATCGGACAGTGATGGCCCGGCGAACGCGGGCCGAGGGGCGATGCCGGCACCTGTCGCGCCGGCATCGTTCAGTGCAATTCAGCGCGTGGCCGGCGGCACGAGATGCGCGTTCACGGCATCGGCGAGCGCGGTCATGCGCGCGCGAATCGCGGTGTTCGAGCCGACCAGCGCGAGCGACGACGCCATGATCCGGTAGACGCGCTTTCTCGGCACCTTGGCCGGCTTCACCGGATCGAGCCACGCCGCGTGGCCGGCCAGCAGCTCGAGCGTTTCGAGGCCGATCATGATCGGCCACAGGCACGCGAGCCGCAGCCGTACGAAGCGGCGCGGGATCGCCAGCGTATACAGGCACGCGTCGCGATACTGGTCGAGCGTCACACGCAGCAGTTCGACGAGCACGCCGCGCGCGCGCGCCGACGCGTCGGGCGCCATCAGGTCGGCGACGCCGAGCCCGTGCTCACCCAGCACGTCGTCGGGCAGGTAGCAGCGGCCGATGCGCAGATCCTTCCCGCAGTCGCGCAGGATGTTGGTCATCTGCAGCGCCTTGCCGAAACGGATGCCCTTCTCGCACATGTCCGGCAGGTTCCAGCCGCGCGCGGCCGGCGTGTGCATGCGCGTCATGTCGGTCCAGAACTCGCCCACGCAGCCGGCGACGAGATACGTGTAGCGGTCGAGTTCGTCGCGCGTCGGCAGCGACACGACGCGCCCCGACTGCTCGTCGGGGAACGTGCGCAGGTCGAATACCATCCCCGCCGTCAACGTCGCGACGACCTTGCGGATCGATGCGCGGTCGGCGTCCGGTTGCGTGCGCAGCAGCGCGAGCATCGGCTCCATCGAGCCGAGCAGCACGTGTTCGTGCGAATCGGTCTGCATCCGCGTCACGTCCTCGAGTGCACGCGACAGCGCAACGCCGTCGCCGAGCCGCTCGACCTCGTCGCG